>CAZGED010000005.1:0-7293 GCA_964525085.1 uncultured Senimuribacter sp. | reverse complement strand
TGACGGCATAAGATAGAAGAGACTAAGAACTTGGAGGATCATTATGCCAAATGTATTTTTGAGTCCGTCCACCCAGGAGTACAACCAGTTTGTCAACGGGGGCACGGAGGAATATTACGCGAACCTGATCGCCGACGCCATGGCGCCGTACCTGCGGGCCAGCGGCATCGATTTCAGTCGCAACAATCCGGGAGGCACTGTGACGGATTCCATCGCCAGCTCCAATGCGGGAAACTACGATTTCCATCTGGCGATCCATTCTAACGCGGCGCCGCCGAACCTGGCGGGGACGATTCAGGGGCCAGATGTGTACTACTATAGGGATTCCACAGCGGGCCAGCGGGACGCGGAGATCATCGCCAACAACCTGAAGCAGATCTATCCCAACCCTTCCCTGGTAACGACGGTGCCGACCACGACGCTGGCGGAGGTGCGCAGAACCATGGCGCCGACGGTGCTGGTGGAAGTGGCTTATCACGACAATATCGCCGACGCCAACTGGATCAAAAACAACGTAGATGAGATCGGCAGGAATCTGGCTTTGTCTGTGGCAGATATCCTGGGCGTACCTTTTGTAGAGGCTTAGGCGGGCCGGACAAAGACGGACTGAACAAAGACGGATCGGTGATTGATTGAGGCTGGTGCTTCGCGGGGCAAAGGCGGCTTTGCTGCTTTACCGCACTGAGGTTCCGGTCCTTTCTTTTTTTGCCTTCTGACCCTTTGCTCTTTGCTGTGCCATTTGTCAAGGGCGCGGACGAGGCCGGATTGCTCCCATGCAAGATGAGTAAGGCTGGCTGTATCTGTCGATAGAGGACCCTTGCGGAGAGATTTAAAAAAAAAATTATTTTGCGGCGTTTTTCGCCGGACCGGCGCCTTTTCGCGGAGAGAAATCAACCTTTTCGCCTTTCTGCGACGATTCACAGGGTGAGGCAGGGGAAAGAACCGACAGGGACCCTTTTGAATGCGGTTGAAGTAGGAAGATTGTTCATAGAGATGCATATTTTTTAGGCAAAAATTCACTTAATTCCCTTTTATTTCAGCTTAGCGGCTGTACAATTCCCCATCCGGTCCCCATCTGGGAAACGCCGGCGCCCAGCAAAAGGCGGACAAGGCGGAAAAATCGTCGCAGATTGATAAAAAAATTGAAGTCTCTCCGTTTAAATGTTGAAAATGAATCAAAATCGTCGCAGAAATGTTTTTTGGGCTGGATCTCTCCGCGGCACCATACACGGCGGCGCGGAAGGGAGCGGGAATGCCGGACCGGAGCCGGGCAGGGAGACGCAGCCGGCCGGGCGGCCGACTACAGCTGGTCGATGGTCGGACGGACCTGATAGAAATCCCGAAGGGCCTCGTACTGGGCCTGGGCTCTGGCGGCACGGGCAGAATCGGGAGCGCCGGCTTTGACCGCTTTGATCATGATGTTTCGGGCCGTATGCTCCAGGCTGGTAAACTCGATAAGGGCCACATCGTAGCCCGCGGCTTCCAACTTCAGACCTCGAAGGCCGTCTGTCAGATACTCCGTCAGACGGTCTTTTAAAATGCCGTATTTCAGCATGGGCTGGTGCAGGTCATTTTTGATCTGGGAGAACAGTTCGTGCTGGCAGCATGGCACCGAGAGAATGACCGGCGCGCCCCAGGACACGGCGTTGATCAGGGCATAATCGGTGGCGGTATCGCAGGCGTGGAGGGTAACCACCATGTCGGCGTGGTCCTCCGTGTAATCGGCGATGTCGCCCATGAGGAACTGCAGACCGTTATAGTGAAGATCCGTGGCGATCCTGTTGCAGAAGTTGATCACGTCTTTTTTCAGATCCAGGCCGATGATCTCCACGTCGCGGCCGTGTAAAATCCGCAGATCGTAGTAGAGGGCGAAGGTCAGGTAGGCCTTGCCGCAGCCGAAGTCGATGATCTTCAGCTTTTTATCCTTTGGCAGAGAAGGAAATACGTCCTCCACGATCTCCAGGTAGCGGTTGATCTGGCGGAACTTGCTGTAGCAGCGCTGGATCACCTTGCCGTCCGCATCCATGACGCCCAGACGGATCAGAAAATCGCAGGGAACGCCGTCGGGGATCACGTATTGCTTGGTTCTGTTGTGCGCCAGCGTCGGCATGGCGCGAGTGGCCGGCTTGGTTGTGATGCGGGCCTTTTCCGGCTTCGAGGCCAGAATCAGTATGTCCTCAGACGCCGTGAAGATGTTGATCTGCTTGAAATCGGACTGCACCAGGCCGAGGGCTCTTGCCAGGGCGTCATCGGCGGACAGGTTTTCGTGGGTGACTTTCTTATCAAAGGTATATGCTACCTGAAACATCATTTTTCCGGAGAGCCTGACGGGACGAATGACGACTTTGTTGTATTCCAGAGATTTCCTCCGCTTGGCGGAAAAGATCATGCGGATCAGTTCGCCTTCGTCAAAGATACTGGCCAGGCGCTGTTCCAGTTGTTCTGATTGGTTCATGGGTTTTCTCCCGCTCCTTTCTGTTCTAATTGTTCATGGTAATTGTCCATGGGAATTGTTCCTTCGATTTGTCCATTCTATGTAATGGTTCATGCAGCAGAAGGGGTATGATCATTGTACCACAAAACCGAGGAGGCCGACAAGACCGACAAGACCGACAAGACCGACAAAAGTGGCAAGACCGACAAGACTGACAAGACTGACAAAATCCGAGGTTTCTGTCACTTTTGTCAGCAAAATTGCGCGAAACGCTGACAAAATTGACGACTTTTTAAAAATCCGTCAATTTTGTCAAACTTAGACCCTTACATCTTGCGTTTTAAGCTTTTTATGGGCTGTAATGCTGACAAAAATCAGGTTTTCCTCTTAGTTTGTCAGAACACATCATTTGGGACATATCATTCAGCCCGCATGATGCGGAAGCGGGCCGCTGCAGTTTGGATCTTGTATTGCCTGCGTTCATACTGATCTATACAGATGGCCGGCAGCAGAGGCAAGATGGCTTTAACCTGCTAACGCGAGAAACAATTTTGTGTGTATACTTACACAAACTATTGAACAATCGCTGAAAATGCGGTATAATTATATGATATTTTGTAGTGTAAAAGAGGATAGAGAATGACAGAACAACAGAAGATCATCAACATCGCAGTGATAGCCCATGTCGATGCAGGAAAGTCCACCCTGGTAGACGCGTTTCTGAATCAGAGCGGAGTTTTCAGGGCTAACGAAGAAGTCGTGGACTGCGTGATGGACAGCGACGATATCGAGCGGGAAAGAGGCATCACCATCTATTCCAAGAACTGCTCGATCATGCACGGCGACGTAAAGATCAACATTGTCGATACCCCGGGGCACGCTGACTTCTCTTCAGAAGTAGAGCGTATCATGAAGACCGTAGACACGGTCATCTTGCTGGTGGATTCCAGCGAAGGTCCGATGCCCCAGACCAGATTCGTATTGAGCAAGTCCCTGGAACAGGGACTGAACCCGATCCTGTTCATCAACAAGATCGATAAAAAAGACGCCCGCATTGACGAGGTGGTGGACGAGGTCTACGAGTTGTTCATGGATCTCAACGCCAACGACGCGCAGCTGGACTTCCCGATCCTGTACGGCATCGCCAGACAGGGTATCGCGGTCAGAGACCCGAAGGAGGCCGAAGGCCTGTCCGTGGAAGAGGGCGGCAGCAAGATGAAGCATACACCGGCAGGCTATGCGGGACTGGATATTACGCCGTTGTTCGATACCATCATAGACCACTGCCAGACGTATCCCGATCTGCGGGAGGAGCCCCTGCAGCTGCAGGTTTCCAGCCTGGCCTATGACGACTATATCGGCCGTCTCGGCATCGGACGCGTCACCAAAGGCACCATCAAAGAAGGCCAGACCGTGGCCGTCGCCAAAGAAGACGGCAGCATCGTCCAGAGGAAGATCAATCAGGTCTTCGTCTATCGGGGCCTGAAGCGAACCGCCGTAGAGGAAGCGGAATGCGGCGATATCGTGGTGGTGTCCGGCATTTCCGATATTTCCATCGGAGAGACCATCTGCGATCCGAAGGACCCGCAGCCGATGGAGATGATACACATCGAAGAACCGACCCTGTCCATGAACTTCATGGTCAACAAATCACCCTTTGCCGGCAAGGTCGGAAAGTTCGTCACATCCAGACATATCAGAGAGAGACTGGACAAAGAGCTGGAGGTCAATGTGGGCCTCATGGTCGAAGAAACCGATTCCACTGACTGCTTCAAGGTGTCAGGCAGAGGAGAGCTCCACCTGTCCATTTTGATAGAAAACATGCGCAGAGAAGGCTATGAGCTGGCTGTCTCCAAGCCGGAGGTCATCATCCGCAGAGATGAGACCGGCCGCAAGCTGGAGCCTGTGGAGGAGGTGGTCATCAGCGTACCGGACGAGTACGCCGGTACCGTCATCAGCAAGCTGAACCTGCGGAAGGGCATCATGGTCCAGATGACCGGCGAAAACGGATATTCCAGATTGGAATACCACGTGCCGACCAGGGGCCTGCTGGGTTATCGATCTGAGTTCATCAACGATACCCGCGGCGAGGGAACCATGGAGCGGCGCTTCCTGGAATTTCAGCCGTACAAGGGCGAGATCCAGGGACGTGGCAACGGCGTGGCCATCGCCATCGAGGAAGGCACCTGTACCCCTTACGCGCTGTTTAACATCGGCGAGCGGGTGCAGATGTTCGTAGAACCGGGAACAAAGGTCTACGAAGGCATGATCGTGGGCATGAACAGCCGTAGCGACGACATGGAGGTCAACCCATGCAAGGCCAAAAAGGTCAGCAATATGCGCGCGGCCGGCAGCGACGAGGCGATCAAATTGTCTCCGCCCCGTGTTTTCACCCTGGAAGAAGCGCTGGAATTCATCGAGGATGACGAGCTGGTAGAGATCACGCCGAACGACATCCGCCTGAGGAAGAAGCTGCTCCGGGAGATCGAACGCAGAAGGTCGGGGAGGTGATGAATTGCAGGAAAATCTGGCCGACACCATCGGCATTTCCGAAAAGACCGTAGAAATCGCCGTCCAGATCGGCATCGCCGCCATCTTCTTTTTTATCGGCTGGATCGTCATCCGGATCCTTCTCCGCATCGAGAAGAAGACCCTGGAGAAGACACAGCTGGACGAGGCGCTGCATCTGTTCATCGTCAAAGCGACCAAGGTAATTCTGTGGATTATTCTGGTGATCACCGTGCTGCAGAAGCTGGGCATCAGCACCACTTCCCTGATCACGGTGCTGGGTGCCGGAGGCGCTGCCATCGCTTTGGCTCTGAAGGACAGCCTGGGAAACATCGCAGGAGGGTTGATTATTTTGGTCAACAAGCCCTTTCATCGAGGCGATACCATAGAGGTAGCCGGTACCAGCGGCGTGGTGGACAGCATCGATCTGCTGACCACACAGCTGCATACCTTTGACAACAAAGTAGTGACGATCCCCAACGGAACCATTACCACGTCCGTTTTGACCAACTATTCCCGGGAGGATACCCGGCGGGTGGACTGCGTTTTTTCCATCAGCTACAGTGCGGACATCGAGGAAGCTCGCGCTTTGATGGAGGCTGTCGCGGCGAGCTGCGAGGAAATCCTGTCGGAGCCTGCGCCTTTGATCGGCGTGGCATCTCACGGGGAGCATGCCGTTTTGATGGACTTCAGGGTGTGGTGCAGGACGGAGCACTACTATGACGTAAAGTACTTTTTGGAAGAAAATGTGAAGCTGGCCTTTGATGAAGCGGGAATCAACATACCGTATCCGCAGCTGGACGTTCACATTTTGAAACAATAACCGTTTATGATTTTAATTTTTTTAACATAAGAGAATAGGAGACAGAGATGAAAGAAATTAAAAAATTCAAGAGAGTCTTAGTCGCCAACAGAGGCGAGATCGCCATCCGTATCTTCAGAGCCTGCAACGAGCTGGGCATCAGAACGGTTGCGATTTACTCGGAAGAGGACAGAAACGCACTGTTCAGGACCAAGGCAGATGAATCCTACCAGATCGGCAAGGGCAAGACCCCGGTAGCCGCTTATCTGGGCATCGAGGAGATCATCAGCCTGGCAAAGGCAAAGGGCGTAGACGCCATCCATCCCGGCTACGGCTTCCTGTCCGAAAACGAAGACTTCGCTGCTGCTTGTGAAGAGGCCGGCATCGAGTTCATCGGACCGACCCATACCATGATGAGCAGCCTGGGCGACAAGATCCAGTCTAAGCTGGTCGCCATGAAGGTAGGCGTGCCGACCATTCCTGGTGTGGAAAAGGCCATTCAGACAGATGAAGAAGCGAAGGAATTTGCGAGAAAATGCGGATATCCGATCATTTTGAAGGCGGCTGCCGGCGGCGGCGGAAGAGGTATGAGAATCGTCAGAAACGAGGAGGATCTGCTTCCGGAATATAGAAGCGCCAGAAGCGAAGCGAAGAAAGCCTTCGGTATCGATGATATCTTTATCGAAAAATATCTGGAAAGCCCGAAGCACATCGAAGTACAGGTGCTGGGCGATAAGTACGGCAACGTGGTGCACCTCTGCGAGAGAGACTGTTCCATTCAGAGAAGACATCAAAAGGTCATCGAATTTACGCCGTCTCTGTGCCTGACTGAGGAAAAGAGAAAGACCATCTGTGAAGACGCATTGAAAATCGCCCGTTCGGTCAATTACAGAAGCGCAGGTACTGTGGAGTTCCTCATGGATAAGCAGGGCAACCACTACTTCATCGAGATGAACCCTAGGATCCAGGTAGAGCATACCGTAACAGAAATGGTGACCGGTATCGACATTGTCCAGTCCCAAATCCTGATTGCGGAAGGATACGCTCTGGATTCGGAAGAGATCAATATCAAGAGCCAGAAGGACATCCAGATGAGAGGCTACGCGATCCAGTGCAGAATCACCACAGAGGATCCTGCCAACGGATTTGCGCCTGACACCGGAACCATCGAGTTCTACAGAAGTGCATCCGGCTACGGCATCCGTCTGGACGGCGGCAACGGCTTCACCGGCGCGGAGATTTCGCCGTACTACGACAGCCTGCTGGTAAAGCAGACCTCCTACGCGAACACCTTTGACGCGGCCACCAGAAAGGCCATCAGAGCCCTGAGAGAAACCGAGATCAAAGGCGTCAAGACCAACATCGGCTTCCTGCTCAACGTGCTGAACCACCCGACCTTCAAGGCCGGCGAATGTGATACGGGCTTTATCGCGGCAAATCCGGAGCTGATGAACATCAGAAAGGCTGACGACAAGGAATTAAAGGTCCTGAATTACATCGGAAACAAAGTGGTCAATGAGACCAAGGGCATCAAGCCGCAGTTCAACGT
>CAZGED010000004.1:0-29441 GCA_964525085.1 uncultured Senimuribacter sp. | reverse complement strand
CCACGCCAATAGAAATGGATTTCCTTTTCGATGCGCACATACGCTGCTCCTTTCTCCGTTCTGCTTTTCTATCTCCTAGTATACGACAACTTGCGAAAAATCACAAGAAAAAAGAAGCTGTCCGCCGGTGACTTCCCATTGACAGCTTCTCTCCTTTGTTTCCTATGTAACGTCCGCTGTAACGTCCGCAATTCTGTAACGTCCGCGATTCCCCTGTCCGCTATTTTCTCGGCGGCAGGCTCAGGATCTCTCTCGCCTCGTCCGGCGTAGCGATCTCTCTGCCCAGCAGCTTGGCCAGCTTGACAGCCTTTTCTACCATCTGGCCGTTGCTCTCTGCCAGAACGCCTTTTTCCAGATACAGATTGTCCTCAAATCCAACTCTGACATGTCCGCCCATGGCGATGGTCGCAGCAGCGATGTTCCACGCATTCTTGCCGATACCGGTCGCAGTCCAGGTGGAACCTGCCGGAATGGAGCCTGCCATGAATACCAGGTCTTTGACTGTAGCGGTCATCTGTACGCCCAGCACGAAGTCCCAGTGCAGAGGATGAACCAGCAGGCCCTTCCTGTCAGCCGTCTTCAGAGCGATATCGATCATGCCCTTGTCGAAGACTTCCAGCTCAGGCTTGATGCCTCTTTCCTTCAGGATCTTGGCAAAGTTGATGATCGTGTTGTCCGTGTTGGTGAAAACCTCGTCTCCGCCGAAGTTGCAGGTGCCGCAGTCCAGCGTCGCCATCTCCGGTGTCGGAACGACCTCCGTGGATGCCAGTCTCTCCAGATCCGTCATGCCGACAGCGCCTCCGGTGGAAGGTTGAATGATGACGTCCGGGCACTCTTTTCTGATCGCGTCGATGCATTCCTGGAATCTTCCGGTGTCCTGCGTCGGTGTGCCGTCGTCCCATCTTACATGCAGATGAATCAGGGAAGCTCCGGCGTCATAGGCGGACTTCGCTTCTCTTGCGACTTCCTCCACCGTGTAAGGAACGTTCGGATTCTGTTCCTTCGTAACTTCCGCACCGCAAATACATGCGCTGATAATTAATTTGTCCATTGGTCTTTCTCCTTTATATAACTACTTACTTCACCCCGCGCCCAAATGCACAGGATGTTCCTCAAAAATCTATTATACCATCAAAGGTCCCGATGTTCAAGTGTGACTCTGTATCCATCTTCCCGAAAAACTTCCGCCATTCTGTTGGCCATGGCCACAGAACGGTGCTGCCCGCCGGTGCAGCCGAACGCGATGTTCAGGTGATACTTTCCTTCCTTTACGTAACAGGGTGCAATGGTATTGATCATGGTCCGAAGCTGGCTGACAAAGGTCTGGGAGATCTCATGGCGCAGCACGTACTGAGCCACTTTCTTGTTGTTGCCCGTCAGCTTCTTCAGGCTCGGCACGTAATACGGATTGGGGATGAAACGCATGTCCAGCACCAGATCCGTCTCCATCGGGATACCGTGCTTGTACCCGAAGGACGTCACATTGATGGCAAAGGCGCTCTCCGGCTCCCGTCCCACGAAAATCCGCTCCATCTCCAGCTTAAAGCCTGCTACCTTCATGTTGGTGGTATCGATGACGTAATCCGCCTGGCTCCGCAGCTCTGACAGCTTTTCCCGCTCGGCCTCGATCACCTCCCGCGTGGTGGATCCCTCCGACAGCGGGTGATTCCGCCGCGTCTCGTTGTACCGTTTGATCAAAGTCTCGTCAGAAGCCTCGATGAACAGCACGCTACAGTCTATGTCCGTCCTGACGCGCAGCTCAGAGAGACACCGGTTCAGGTCGTCAAAGAATTCTCCGCCGCGCACATCGATCACAAAGGCGGCCTGGCGGATCTTTCGGCTGGAGTCAGCGGTCAGCTCCAGAAAATGGCTGATCAGCGCCGGCGGCATGTTGTCCACACAGTAATACCCCTGATCCTCGAACCAGTCGGCCGCGTTGGTCTTTCCCGCCCCAGAAAGGCCGGTGACGATTACTACTTTCATCTTTTCCATCTCGTTTAACACTCCTCTATATTGACGATCCGCTCCAAATCAAGGCCGGCTTCCAGAGCTCTCTGCACGCCGCCGGCAAAACTTCCCACTCTGCCCGGCGTATGGGCGTCGCTGCTGACGATGAACCTTACGTCAGCCTTGGCGCAGACCCGGATCTCCTCCACCGTCAAATGGTCGTGCCAGGTACTGATCTCCATCCAGGTGTCCGTGGCCGCGCAGGCCTTGGCCAGCTCCCATATATCAAAGCGGCCCTTGTCCCCCGGATGGGTCAGAATCCGCAGGTCGTTCTCATAGATCGCTTTGACCGCCATGTCCGTATTTTGGATCAAAAGGCGTCTGCCCCAGGCTTTCGGGGCCGCACCGTGAGCGTCCAGCCAGTTGCCCGCGCAGTGTCCTTTGGGAATCCCGTAATGATATCCCCCCAGGATGAAATCGAAGTACTTCAGGTCCATCTCCCCTACGTCCAGATGGTTGCCTGTGGATACGATATTGGCCTCCACCCCCAGATACAGCTTCAGCCGGGGGTAGACCTTCCGCAGCCGGTTCACTTCCGCCCGCATGGCCGGAAAGTCCGAGCGTCTTACGCCGTAGAACCGGTGTCCCGGCCCATGATCCGTGATCGCCAGACCGGAAAGCCCGGCGGCCAGAGCCGCCTGCACGTTTTCCTCTATGGTTCCCTTGCCGTGGTTGTGATGGGAATAGATCGTATGGGTGTGATAATCGAAGGTCATCCGGTATTTCTCCATGATCTGCCTATTCTCCAATGATCCGCACCTCCGGCTCCAGCTTTACGCCGAATTGGTCAAAGACCGTATTCTGCACCAGATGCATCAGATCGACGATGTCCTTCGCGGTAGCGCCGCCTTTGTTAATGATGAATCCGCTGTGCTGCTCCGAAACCTGGGCGCCGCCTACGGTCAGTCCCTTCAGTCCAGCGTCCTGGATCAGCTTTCCGGCGAAATACCCTTCCGGCCGCTTGAAAAAGCTGCCCGCGCTGGGATACTGCACCGGCTGCTTTTCATTTCTCCGACGGGTCAGTTCCTTCATCTTCGCCGCGATCTCCTCGTGGTCTCCCGGCGTCAGCTTCAGGGTGACCTCTGTTACCACGCTTCCGCTTTCCTCCAGACAGCTGTGGCGATAACCGAAATCCATATCCTCTCCTTTGACCGTCTGCACCTGCCGGCCGTCCCGGCTGACCATGGTCACGGAGGCCACGATGTCCTTCATCTCGCCGCCGTAGGCTCCCGCATTCATGAATACCGCACCGCCGATGCTTCCGGGAATGCCGCTGGCAAATTCAAAGCCTGTCAGGTCTGCGCCCAGAGCGGTCCTTGCGACGGTACTCATCAGTGCGCCGCCGCCTGCCCGCAGCAGGCTGCCTTCCACCGTCACGCGGCAAAAGGCTTCCCCCAGCTTTATCACTGCGCCGTCAAAACCGCCGTCCGCGATCAAGGTATTGGAACCATTACCCAGTATGATGGACCTTCTTCCGTTCAGAGCGATCTCCCGCAGCGCATCCTGCAGCTCCCCTGTCGTCTCCGGAATCACCATTTCCGCCGCCTGTCCGCCGGTCTTAAACGATGTATAATCCTTCATTTCCACGTGATAGAATCTCTCCATTACAATATATCCTTCCTGTTGATATCGTATTTATTGAATTCCTCATAGTCCGCCGTCTCCGTCGGCATCTGCTTCCGCGCCAGGCGCTTTTTGATATAGCGGCTGAAGTAGTAGTAGATCACCGCGAAAACCGGAACGCCCAGCACCATGCCGGTAAATCCGAAGAAACCGCCGCCTACGATGATGGCGAACATGACCCAGAAACTGGACAGCCCTATGCTGCCGCCCAGGATCTTCGGTCCCAGGATATTGCCGTCAAACTGCTGCAGGACAAAGACCAGGATCAGGAAATACAGCGCTTTGATCGGGCTCACCACACAGATGATCAGCAGAGACGGAACCGCGCCGATAAACGGACCGAAAAACGGGATAAAGTTGGTCACGCCCACGATGGTGCTGACCAGAACCGTGTACGGCATCTTGAAAATCGTCATCAGAATGAAACACAGGATACCGATGATCAGGGAGTCGATCAGCTTTCCGCTGATGAATCCGCCGAAGGTCCGATTGGCGAAGTAAGCGAATTCGAAGATGTCGTCGGACCTTTCCTTGGTCATGGTGGCCGAGATGATTTTCTTGATCTGGGCTTTGAACAACTCCTTGCTGTTCAGGAGATATACGCAGACGATGACGCCGATCAGCAGGTTGAACACGGTTTTCACCGTCACGAAAACGCCCTTGGAGATCTGCGCCATGTATTCTCCGATGCGCGGGAGCAGGTCTTTTTCCGTCCATGACGAGAAGCTGTCACGGAACTGCTGGATCAGCAACTCCGCCGCCTTTGCAAGCTCAGGATTCTTCTCTGCGGTCAAAGTGCTTTCTCCCCATTCGATCAGATCCGTAAGCCGGTTCGGCAGCATCTGCACCAGTCCCAGGATACTTTTGACCGTTTCCGGCAGCACCAGGGCAAAGAGACCGCCGACCACGCCGAACAGGGCTGCCAGGGAAAACACGGTCCCCACGACCCTGGCGATCCGAAAAGCCGTTTTCTTCTTTTCAAAGCCATCCTTCAGCTGATGATACATCCGCCGCACCACGACGTTATACAGCGGGCTGAGCAGGTAAGCCATGACCAGACCGTATAGGAACGGCGAAAGGATCCCCTCGGTTTTGGCCATTGCTTCCCTTACCACGTCAAAGTGGCTTATGACCTTGTAGAGAACGATCAAAGCCGCGCCGGCTCCAAAGAGGACCAGACACAGCCTCACATATTCGTCCTGCAACTTTTTCACGAAAAAACACCTCTTTCTGCTGTAACTTCTGCTTCTGATACTAATTCTATACTACCACAAAGCCGCCGATTTTACCACATGGATTCTGAAAGACTTTTCCAAAAGCGACGCGAAACCGGGTGGGTACGCAAAATAATAAGCCCCAGCACATCGGGGCTTCGCACGAAAAAACCGGAATTCTTTGAAAGCCAAAGAGATTCCGGCATCTGACTATTGTAATGTTGTGGAGATTCTTTTAACCGATAAAAGCGGAATTACCCTTTTCATTTTTTTATTTTTCACCTTTTCCCTTTGTATTTTCAAAATGGTTTGAGCTGAATCTTTCTTTTTGATGCCAAGCTATCTGTGCTGCATCGCCGTTTTGCGCGCATCTTTCAGAATTTTCTTCATTATTGCATTCACCCTTTCCAGCGTCAATATATATTTTGTTTTATATAGTATTATTTTAAGAAATCATAACATCGCATGAATACGAAATAGAATAAAAATAAAAAAGTTTTAATTTTTATGAATATCCTCTTGACTTTCGCATACAAAGTCGTATAATTACTTCATGAAACAAATATTTATTCGGAGGGAACTACAATGCAGAAATCAATTCATGTGGATTGCCCGACCTATTTGGAGTTGGGCCTGAAGAATGGTGAAGTATATACAATCAACGGAAAGAGTCTCAACAGAGAAGGTGTAAAACACGTGATCGACTATCTCTGTCAGGAGGTCAACGTAAAAGCTGACGACGTCCTGACCAAGGTCGCATCTATGAAGCAGACCGACGGCGCGGTAACCCTGAAGCTGTACGATGGTACAGTCAGCGCTGTTTAACCTCATTTTTATTCCAATTTGCAAAAATCCTTTTCTTTTTCAAAAGAAGATGTCATCCAGGTGACATCTTCTTTTCACATTGTCCTATTCATTCCCTCATTCACTTTCCCGCATGAGGCGGTTCATCTCCAGATTTTCCCGGATGGCCGTTTCCTTTCCCAACTTCAGGTAGGACGCAAGCGCGTCGTTGTAGGCCTGCTCCGACAGGGTCAGCGGGTACATGGAAAGGCCTGACCAGAGCAGTTCGTATTCCATGGCTGTCCGGGCCACCGGCTCGCTGCCGCTGTCGTAGGGATAGATCCGGATGATCTCGTTGTGGACGTACACGGCCCGATCCAGCGGATCCGGCCGGCTGCCATCGTGAAGCCGCTGAAACAGCCGCTTCAATTCCCCCTCGATCTCCTGGGGCAGCACCGGATTATAGCTGAGATGAAAGAGGACCGGCGTCCGCCGGCGGTAAGCCGCCGCCGCCCCGCCGGACAGCTTTTGATAGAACTTGTCCAGCGTCGGTGCGGACAACTCCTCCGAAAGCCCCAGCAGCAGATCCATCAGCGGCAGCACGTCAACAAGACCTGCCACCAGCAGATGCTCCTCCAGTGTCGCCGTCAGGTCATAGCCGCCGTCTATGATGTGCTGCGCCCGTTCCCGGCTGATTCCGCTGCCGGAAAGGCTCAGGTTCATCATGACCCAGTCAAGTTTTACATTCTCTCTGCAGTTTATCCTGTTCATACCTAAAGTTTAACACAAAAGGACAGCCATGTGGTATAATTATTTCAAACAAGTGAGGAGGATTACCATGAAAATTTTACTGATCAGCGATACCCACGGCGATATTTCCAAGGTTATAGAGATTTTAGACCGGGTCAAGGGCATAGATATGATCCTGCACTGCGGCGATTATCAGACCGACGCCCGTATCCTGGAGAACTGCGTGGACATCCCCGTCGTTTCCGTAGCCGGCAACTGCGACGGCGGCAACGACTATCGGAAGACCGTGGAAACCCCTGCCGGAAAGCTTTTGATCACCCACGGCCACATGGAAGCTGTCGGCTTCACCCGCGCCCTTCTGACCTCCGCGGCCGAAGAAGAAGGCGGCTGTATCGCCGTCTGCTTCGGGCATACCCACGTTCCCCTCTGCGAGGACAACGGCGGCCTGTGGCTGATCAATCCCGGCAGCCTGACAGAGCCTCGAAAGGGCTCCAGGCCTTCCTGCGCCATCCTCCGGTGCGAAGAAGGCGACTTCTATCCTGTCCTCGTCCCTTACGATACCTTGGTACCGGCGGAACCGCCGAGCGGCCCGGAGGATTCCAAAAATCCGAACGATCCCAAGGACCCGCCGCGGGGAGAGGGCGGCGGTGACGGGGAAGACCCCGCCGTCAAAAAGAAACAGGTCAAAGGCGGCTTTCTCCGCGGTCTCCTCAACTACAGCGACCGTTTCTAAGCAAAATCCGAGCAAAAAAAGTACAGCCGCCCGCGCAGGTCCAGCCGGCACGGAGGCTGTGCTTTTCTATTTTCCCATTCTATAATAAGCTTCCATCTCATCCTCCGGCACCATACTGCCGCCGGTGGCCCACAGAATATGGGTGGCATTGCGAAGCTTATCCTTCAGGTTGTTTTTGATCAGGTAACCCTCCGCCCTTAGCACGTGTCCCGGTCCCGTGAAGGACGCACAGGCAGACGGCTCGATATACAGGTTCTCCACGTCGGCCAGCTTCGCAAGATACGGATACAGCTTGTCGTCGCCGATGGTAAAACAGCCGTCGAGCAGGGTCTCCATGATGCTGCCTGCCAGACGGGAAGGTCTTGCAACCGCCAGCCCGTCCGCCGCCGTCCTGCCGTCCAGGCCTACGTCGCCTACGGCGATCTCATCGTGAAGGCCGGTCAGCATACCCAGTGTCATGCAAGGCGCATGGGTCGGCTCCGCAAAGAAAATATGAATATGCTTGCCGAAGACCTGCTTCAGGCCAAAGGCCACGCCGCCCGGCGCGCCGCCGACGCCGCAGGGAAGGTATACAAATACCGGGTTGTCTTCATCACAGGTGATCATCTGCCGCTTAAACTGATCCGCCAGCCGCTTTGCCGCCACGGCATAGCCCAGAAACAGGTCGGTGGAGCCTTCGTCGTCCACAAAGTGGCACATCGGATCCTTGGCGGCTTCCTTCCGGCCTTCTGCCACCGCCTTCTGGTAGTCGTCCTGGTATTCCACCACGGTGACCCCCTTCTGCCGCAGCAGATCCTTCTTCCACTGCCGCGCGTCTGCGGACATGTGGACCGTCACCTGAAAACCCAGACGGGCGCCGATGATGCCGATGGACAGTCCCAGATTTCCCGTGGAGCCTACGGCCACGCTGTATTCCCCGAAGACCTGGCGGAATCTGTCCTCCGTCAGGACGGAATAGTCGTCTTTTTCCGTCAGCATCCCCCGCTCCATGGCGATAGTCTCCGCCAACTTCAAAACCTCGTAGATGCCGCCTCTGGCTTTGATGGAACCGGACACGGCCAGATGACTGTCGCACTTGAGAAACAGCCTTCCGCCGAACTCCTTGCCGATCTCGTCCTGGAGCAGCTTTTTCATCCGGGTGATCTCTACCAGCGGCGATTCGATGATGCCGCCCGTCTTCTCCGTCTCCGGAAAGGCCGCCATGATGTACGGCGCGAACCGGGCCAGCCTGGCTTCCGCGTCCTCGATGTCGGCCATGCCAAAGGGCAGTTCCGCCTCCCGGCCCGCTTTCTCGTTGAGCCAGAAGATCTCGTCACAGTTGATCATATTCTGTATCACAGGGTATTCCACCATCAGTCTGTCGATGTCCATAGGTATTCCTCCCATTGCTTGCAAAACCTTTTCTCTGACATTTTACCATACTTCCCGCGAAAAAAAAAGTTTCATTTCCGGCACACCGGTTCAGCCTTTTGACCCAAAATTGGCTCAAATGCCGCTTTTTTTCATCAAAGGGTGTCCGTCCGGCTGTTTCCCCGCGTCCCGGCGCTGCGGCGTGAAAGCCCTGCGGCTGCGGTGTTCCGCGGTTTTGGGGAGGAAATTTTCCCGCGTTGGTTTATTTTGGCACGGTCTATGCTTTATACAGTGGCAAAGAACAAAAATAAAACCATCAGCCATAGGCTGATCCAGTAAAGTTTATGGAGGTATCAAGAAATGAACAAAGAAGAAATGTTACAGAAGACCTTTTCCCACACATTGACCAACGCTGCCCTGCGCTTTGCTGACCACGACATCGACGCTATGGTCATGAAAGAGGATATGATCGAATTTGCAAAGAAAAACAAGTTCGACCTGACCGACGATGAGATTGAAGCGTACATCCACGACCAGATTGGAAAGATGACCGCCAGCGTCAAGGACTTCACTTATCAGACGAAAATCATGAACTAAAGCGATTCCAAACTACCCATAATAATCATGAAGGACTCCCTCTCGGGCAGACGGCTAAAAGCCAAGGCTTTGCCGCCTGAGAGGGAGTCTTTCTATTCCTTGCCCAAAATTCGCGCCGCGAAGGCGGCCGTCTTTTCCTCCAAATCCGGCACCTGCAGGATGCTGCCCGGATCATTGGCCGTCTCCACCAGGGCGAAATTTCCCGGCAGAATGAAGTTTTTGTTGAAATTCATAGCTCCGATGATCTGTTCTGCCACAATATCACCGCCGCTGTACCCGGAAATGACCAGGGCATAGATCTTCTTCCGAGAAAAATCGTGGGTCCGGAACACCGCCGTCAGCCGGTTGATAAAAGCCGTGATATTGGCGCCGACCGCGTCGTTGTAATTGGGACAGATCATGACCAGACTGTCGCACTTGATGATGGCCGGATAGACTTGCTCCACCATGATGCCGCCGTAGAAGCAGCCTCCCTGCTCGCCATAGTGGAAGCAATCCTCGTATTTACAGCCCCGGCAGTCCAGCATCTGTCCGTTGCGCAGAGAGATCTCGCTGATGTCGGCCCGGCCGGTCAGATGCCCTTTGATCTTCTCCCACAAAAGCAGGCTGTTGGAGGTTTTTCGGCTGCCGGCGTGGACCATCAGGATATTCTGCCTCGCAGCCTGAGGCGGGGTAAAGGTCATGAGGCGCGCGATCAGCTGGCGCGTCATCTCCATGTAGGCTTCCAGATTGTCCATGCCCAGCACCTTCCCCACGATGTTGAAGTTATACAGGGAGCCCGTGGCCTCCACCAGAGGCTTTCCGAGGAAGGTGCATCCCGCCTGATTGGCGGAAAACACCAGTCTGCGCGCCACGTTCTTGGTGAACAGCTCGCCGCTGCCGTCCACCACCACTGCCGCACAGGCGCCTTCCAGACAGCCGGGGTTGGCGCGGAAATACTCCAGCATCCGGTAATATTCCAGATTGACGCCGGCCTCCGAAAGGCAGATGGCAAAAAGCAGCCTCCGTCCCCGCAGATCCCTTTTGGAAAGAGATTCCACCGTCAGAACATACTCGATCTGCCTACCGGCAAGGACCTGGTCCAGCACCCGGTCCATGCGGTTTTCTCTTCTGTATTCGCAGCAAAACGGTTTCACCACTGTCAGCAGCATTCCTATACTCCTCTTTTCATCCTTTTGTCATTTGATCAACCTGCCGCCATCCGGTTTTCCCCGTCCGGCGCGCCGCTTATACGCGTCCTGCCGACGGTTCCGTTTCCGGCTGTCAGCCCAACAGGCACAGGTTGTGATAGGCCTTCCGGATCCGCTCGTACAGCGCTTCCGGCAGCGAAAGATCCTCATAGACCGGTCCTTCCGCCGTCATCCGGTTCCGGATGCCCAGAAAAGCCCCTCTCCGGTCGTCTCCCAGATAGAGAGAACTGTAATGCCACTGGCCCCGCAGGGTCAACAAAATGGAAATGGCCGCCGAGGACAACGCCGGTGCGATATACGGCTTGTACCCCAGTTCCCGCACCTTCATGTTGGCCTCCACCGTCAGTTTCGTCAGCTCCCGGGACAGGGTGTCATCGTAATCGGTCACGCTGTCGGCGATGACCAGATCTGCGCCGTGGGGACCATAGGCTCTTCCCTCTGTCAGATAGCGGGCGAACCGGCTGTCTTTTTCAGCATAGTACTCCGCCCTGGCGTTCATGACTCCCAGGCCGTAACCCTGAATCTGGGACGGCGCCAGACCCGACGCATCCAAAAAAGCGCGGCACAGAGGATCTACCGGATCCGATACGATGGCCGTCATGCCCTGATATCCGGCGTCCTTTGCCATCCTGCCATAGAGGGCCGCCAGCTCCCGGTTGGCATCCAGCTGGGCCATGCGCACGTCGCCGCCGCTTCCCACGGGAGGCACGCCTTTGCTGGCGCAGAAGATCAAAAGGTCACAGGCAAAGAGCTGCTCCGGCGCCACCGGCTGCACCGGCGGAAGGGGTTCTGTGCCGAAGGGATATCGGATCTGATTCATCTCCTGTTCCAGCCGTTTCAGATTCGGTTCAGACAGATCGCTGATGCCGATGCTGCTGATCACATCGCCGCCCAGGAGGCGGAGTCCCAGGAGCACGGTGCTCCCCACGTCGCCCAGTGCGATGAGATGCACCCGGTTCTTCTCCTTCAGACGGACCGGACAGCCTTCCAGCGGCAGCGGCTGTGCGATCCCCTCTTCCATCCATAAGTCTTGTATTCTTTTCATCATCCTGTTTTGTTCCTTCCCTATGATTCCTGCTTATTCCTTTCTTTCGCTCTGTCCGTGATAGCCGTGCTGTCCGAGACGCAGCCGCAGCAGACGCTCGATGTCGTTTTCCACGTAGACGGACGGGGCCAGGTTCTCGTCGTAGCAGATTCCTTCGCCGATGTCCGGCCTTCTCGGGTTGGAGATCACCTCTCCCAGCCGCTTCAGGGTCAGTTTTCTCTCAAAGGTGGCCTGATATTCCCGCTCCAGGACCCTGAGAATGTCCCTGGCGTTTTCCAGGCAGACCATGGAGTAGTTGAAGATCGCCTGGTCTCCCGCTCCCCACATGAAGGAAGGCGAGGTATACGGCAGAATCAGGTTCACGGCCGATTCCGCATCGTTGTCGATGCTGTCGCCGCCGATGAACGGATAGCAGTCCCTTTCGTTGAGCCACAGCTTCAGGGTAGGCAGGAAATAGGCGCTTTCCACCTGACGGTTCTTGACCGCCATCAGATCCCGGGCATTTCCGGTCAGCACACCGACGATGATCTCCTTTACGTCCACCTGATTCTTCCGCAGGATCGGATCCAGGATGTTCATGCGGTAGCCCTTGTGAAGCAGGTCATCGATGAGGATGATCGGCCTTCCGAAGGATTTGATGACCTTGGCCTGGTTGTCCAGCGCCGAATAATGCTTGGATTCGGCTATGGTAAAGGTGTCCAGCAGGTTGGTGAAATATTTTTCTGTATGGAGCGCCTTAGTCACCGTGTTCGGCACCACCACGTCGGCCAGGGCCTTGCCGAACGGCACCGACATGTACGGACCCCGGACGCCGTTTTTGCTCGGCTCCGTGGACACGCCGTTGAGTCGGGCGACTTTGTTGATGATCTTATTGTGGACGGCGCTGGTGTTAAAAGACAGAACGATCTGTCCCGGATAGATGCCGGTCAACACCCGCAGCAGCTTGTTGTGGGCCTCTTCAATGGCCTTCAGTACCTCCGGATTCTTGTTCAGCGGATTTTTGATCACGGTTTCCACATCGCGGAAGATGATCACCGGAGACTTCATGTCCACCGCATAGATCGGATGATTGCTGCCCGGATCTGCGATGTTGACAAATCCCTGTCTGCGCAGGGCGTCGATGACCCGCTGGTTCATGCCGGCCGGATCCACCGGATGATAGATCACGTAAGCAAAATCTCTGGCCAGAAGTTCCGTAAGGACCTCGGTCAGCACGATCTGGTTCATGCCTGCGATGGAACGGCCCTTCCCGGAAAACATGGCGCCGATGATGGCGATGCCGCCGGCCGCCCGCTCCCGGATGTGGGCCGCAATGGCCGGATCCCCGAACTCCTCCAGCAGTTGGCTGGTCTCCAGTCTGTGAGCCGCCGCAAAGGCCGCCATCTTCTTCTGGCGGACGCCGCTTTCGATGTAGACGGTTCTGACCTTTTCCCGGTTCAGATACGCACCGATCCGGTCCATGTGATAGCCTCTGTGCTCCAGCTCCCCGCGGATATCGTCGAGACATTCCACGGTCCGGTGCTCGTAGGTGCTGATATGAATCTCCCGCGACTGCAGGATGTGCTTGTAAGCCGGCTCCCGCAGATACAGGTTCCTGTCGTAGATGTAGTTTTGGGCTACCGTATCGATCAGGTTGGAAATATCTCGGTTCAGGTCGATATTCTCTCTGATCCTGGTGGAACTGATATCCTCGTAGTATTTCCGCAGGGTCAGATTCACGACCTTCCCCGTGATCGGATACCGTTTCTCCTCTCCCGTATCTCTTCCCTGTTCGTTGGATTCCCGCGCGAAGGCGATATGATTCATGGTGTGGATCGAATGCTCCTCCGGCGGCGCCTTGTAGCAGGAGGCGTTTTTGATCACGTCGGTGCCCACGGCGATATACAGATCCTTTCCCGCAAAGGTTTCCTTCAACTTTTTAATGTCCGCCGGATTGGCGATGTTGACAGGAATATCCTCCGGGAAGATGAACAGGTTGTCCTCGTCGGCGATGGACATGGTCATGATCTTCCGACGCTGCAGCCTCGGCTGGGTCTTCTTTGACCAGGAAAACTCGTCCAGCGCCAGATACACGGTAAAGCCCATGTCGCGGATGGTGGTCGCCACGGCCTTGTGCCCCAGGCTGAACGGGTCGAAGGTGCCCGGGAAGAACGCCACCTTCTCCGTCTCGCGGAACCCAAAGTTTCCTTCCTCCACCTGATACTGGCAGATATACCGGTAAATATGGTTCAGCACGGCCGCATTGTTATAGAATTCCAGCTCGCCTTCCTTTTTTTCGGCCAGCAGGGTCATCAGCTTCTTGTAGATATGGCTGAAGATCTCCGTCTTTTCCTTCAGGGTCAGCACGCTTCCGCCGAAAATGCGGGTCCCTATGGCCCAAAAAGCTTCCTGGCTGGTCACGGTATTGAAGCCGGCATAGCCTTTGATCATCAGGTTGATCACCCGGAAACGCCGGCGCTCCCGCACATCGGTGCTTTCCATGAACCGTCCCTGATACATGGCATAGTGCTCCGCGATGACGCCCAGCGTGTTGATCACGGAAGAAACCGCCATCTCGTTGCCGCTCTCCAGGATCTTCTGCAGCTCATCGATGGACTCGTCCAGTTCCTTCGGCGGCAGATACAGCATGATGACGCCCAGATAGTCCGGGATGTACTTGGAGAACTGATAATCGCCCAGTTCCAGACCGTTGAACAGCTCCACGGTCAGCTCGTTGCGCTGTTCCATCGGCATCCTTCCGATGATGGAAAGGAGTCCGGCCCCCGCCGCCTGGCGCACGGTGACGGCTTCACTGACCTTGATCAAATTGGAAAAATGGGTAGCCACGTGAAGCATTCTTCCCCGGTCATCGTGTTTTTCAATGTATTCCAGCATGAAGGCGATATTGGCGGCCTTCTGGATCCACGGCGTTCCCGTCTTCAGGTCGTCCAGGAACATGGTCGCCAGATTTTCATCGAACGCCTCTTCCTTTTCCGGAACGTGCATGATCCGGCGCAGATCCGTCTCATACTGCTCTTTGGTATAGCCGTCAAAATAGTGTCTGGCGGCCTTCAGCACGGCGATATCAATGCTCAGGTCATAGCAGCCGTAGGTTGCCTTCAGGAAGCCGCGGATCCGGTCGACAAAGTCCGGCGTACAGGACGCCCGATCGATGGCCGTGGCCGCATCCAGCAGGATCATCACGGTCTCCGTGGCATAGTCTCCTTCGCCATAATATTCCTGAAGGATATCAAAATACTTGTGCTGGCAGGAAGGCTTGCAGTCCGTCAGAACCGTCCTGGTGAAGATGTCCAGGGTCCCTCCGATCCACTTGCAATGCTGTTCGGTCAGCTTGTAATCCGGATAGATGATCTTGCTCAGGTATTCGTCGAACAGGGACAGGTTGCTGACCAGCCGGTCCGGCAACTCGATGTCGGTCGGGACTTCCTTCTTGTATTCTTCGCTGAAGGATGCCACCATTTGCCCCATGATCTCCGCCGCCTGGCGGCGGATGTCGCTTTCCTTATGGGCCAGCAGCTCGTAAAGGAACTTCAGGGTCAGCAGTTTCTGCTTTTCCGTCATATAGGTATGGTATTCGCCGAAGATGCTCACATAGGTCCGCAGGTTCTTCCATTGTTGCTCGCTCCTCGCCGCTTCGATCAGGCTGGCGAATTCACTGTCCTTGTGGAAACGGCTCATGAGCCGAATATTGTGGCCGATGGCGGCGTATTTCAGCTGCGCGACCACCGTATCTCCCTCCAGCAGAACCATTTCACGCTGCACCGGCTGCGGCGGCTCCTTCGGCTGGTGGGCGAAGTCTGCCGGCAGTTCGGTGACGACGCCCTTTTCTATCATGTAATCTTCAAAGTCCTTCAGTTTATTGTAAACCTTCTGGTACCGCAGCCGTTTGGCATCATCCACGTTGTCCAGCTTGTTCAGTATCACGTCAAAGGCCTCGTCCAGGCTGTAAAAATGGACGATCTCCTCTCCTGCCTCGTTGCGGCTGCTCTTGACCCGGAAATCGGCATAGATCAGCGCCAGGGACTCTACGGACAGGTTTTCCAGCTCCAGATCCCAGGTGGAATGGTTCGCGGCGATATGGCCGATGGTCGGCAGATCAAACCGGTTATAGCACAGGTCCGTGTAATAGTAATGAAGATACGGGATCCTCTTTTCCTCGTGCTTCCGGCAGCCGTATTTGCCGATATCATGACCGGCGGCGGCGCCGGATACGAGAGCCAGATCCACCGGCACGCCGGCCTGAGCCATCTGCCTTGCCACGAACATGGATACGTAGTGGACGCCGGCAATGTGCCCCAGGGTATTAAAAGGCGTGATATCGATACCGATGCGCATAAACTCATAGACGTACTTGGCTTTGACCAGCTTATGCATGCGGATATATTCCTCCGTATAGCCTTTTTCTTCCACCTCCGCATCGGTCAGGAATTCCATGTTCTTTGTGGGATCAAAAGGCAGGATCTGCTGTTCGTAGCTGTATACCGCCCGCAGGATCTGCAGACACCAGGCCCGCCCTCTGTGGCACTGCGCCGTCTCTTCCGGCTGGCCTATTTCCGGGAACAGCTGTCCCAGCACATACTTATAGCAGTGCTGCTGCCATCCGATCTCGGGCTCCTCCCGCAGCTCCGGCACATAGTCTTTAGACGCCGCCAGAACCGGTCCGGAAGGGAATCGGCCGTCAGAATCCACGGTCTGCAGCAGTTCCGCCGACAGCGCCGTCCAGCTCTCCTCCGTAAGCCGCAGTTCCATCTCTTTTCTGGTAAGACCGGCTTCCTTCAGGAACACCTTGTCCCGAAGCGTATTGCATAATGTTTCATATAATTTCAGATATTTTTTCATCGTTTATAACCCGTGTTTCAATTTCTTTCTCGCAAATGTCGTCTGCGGCAGCCCCAGCAGCGCGGCCGCTCTTCTCGTAGTTCCCTCTTTTTTCAGTGCGTAGGCGATGATCTGCTTTTCCTGCTGATCCATCAACTGACGAAAATCCAGCGGCTCCGTCTGCCGGAAGTTCTTTTTTACGCTGAGCATCATATCGCCATAGGCGTTCTCGCTGAGAATGTCCGCCACGTCCTCAGCCGCGATCATCACGTCCCGGCTGCTGATGACCAGACGATGGATCACGTTTTCCAGTTCTCTCACATTGCCCGGCCAGTAATACTGATACAGCAGATCCATGGCCTCCGGCGACAGTTCCCGGTCCACATGGTATTTCCTGCACCAGTTCTTCACGAACAGGTCCGCCAGGCACGTGATGTCCTCCCGGCGCTGACGCAGGGGCGGAACGTCGATGCAGCAGATGTTCAGCCGGTAATAGAGGTCCTCTCGGAAGGCTCCTTCGTCCACTAGCTTTCGCAGCGGCACATTGTTGGCAGCGATGACCCGCACGTTGACCGAGATCTGTCGGGTCCCGCCCACCCGGTAGAACTGATTCTCCTGCAGCACCCGCAGCAGTTTGGACTGCATGCTCAGGGGCAGAGTTCCGATCTCGTCCAGAAACAGGATGCCGTTGTCCGCCAGTTCAAAGTACCCGGGCTTGCCGCCGGGTTTGGCGCCGGTAAAGGCGCCGCTCTCGTAACCGAAGAATTCCGATTCCGCCAGGCTTTCCGTAATGGTGGCGCAGTTGATCTTGACGCAGGGTTGTCCTTTTCGTTCGCTGTTCTGATGGATCAGCGACAGGACTTTTTCCTTGCCTGTGCCGGTTTCGCCCTGCAGGATCACGTTGCAGTCATAACGCGCCACGTTCATGACCTGCTCCATCATCTGCCGCGTCACCGGGCTTCGATAGACGAAGTCGTCTTCCTTCCCCGCATTGGCGATCAAAATGCTCCTCGCGCCGCTTTCTGTCAGTCCCGGCGATTTTCTGTTCTGCGCATAGAGACGGTTGATTTCATCCAGCTTGCTTTGGATCCGCCGCACCATGCGGATGGAAAAGGCCGGATAATCCCTGACATATTCATCAAAGGCGTATATGGTCAACGCCTTTCCCATGGATCCGGCCACCATCTGGGCGTCCGTGTAGCGGCTCCCCACCGCGTTAAAGTACATCGACCCGTTCTCTCTGACCATGAGGACACCCAGGGTCTCCGCACCTCGAATGTCCTCGGCGATGATCACCTGATCGGCGCCGTCCATGTCCGGCGCCTGCGCCACGATCCGGTCATGCGCCGCCAGCGGCGCCGCCAGATTGGCGAAGAAGGTCTCCTGGACCAGCGGATGCATGAGCCTGCGGATCTCCTCCCGGCTCAGGTTTTCCCTGGTGTCCGCATCCATGACGGCCCGCACCCGGCACTGGGGTCCGACGGCCTCCCACAGGGCCGCCGCATAGAGCAGCGTGGTGCAGGCGTTTCTGCCGATGATCACGTAATTTTCCCTCGGCATTTCCATCGCCTTCTGAAAGACGCGGAACAGGTTGCCGGCTTCGTCCATGGCCGCCAGGGTGTAATCCGGAGAAAGCCCTTCCTGCACCTGATAGACCGCCGACGTTTCGAACAAAACGGCATAGCCGGTGCAGACGATCTGCCCGTAGTTGAAGTCAACCTCCGTAATCTCCTCGATGTGCATGGGAACGCTGCGCATGGACGTCAGGCTGTAAACCCGGTCTCCGGCCTGTATGCCGCTGATCAGGGGATGTTCCCACAGGGTTTCCTCTACGGTTCCGATAAACACGCCGCCGGTCCCGGTAAACGGGTTGTGCAGTTTTCCGCGCCGTTCCACCAGATCCAGGATTTTTTCCCGGATTCTGGCTTCGTCAAAGCCGCAGCCGGAACAAATCTGCTGGAAGCTGTCCCACTCCAGGTGGATCCGCTCCAGACGAAGCCGGGCCTCTCCCGGCCGCAGCTGCCGGCTGTTGTCCAGTTTCCATGCTGTCGCCGGCGTCAGACCTTTCGGCTCCAGCACACGATCCTGGCCATAGTTTCTATTCATTCCTATTTCTCACTTTCTGCTATCGTGGTTTTTTCTCGGTTTTTCTATTTCTTTGTTTTTCTGTTTCTCGGTTTCTCTAATTCCATCCTATGATAAAATGCGGCAAAAGTCAACAGATTTGACCCATTTTTGGCACGCATTTTTTCAGACAGCGCCGGTTTCGGTTCGATCCCCTCGTAGATTCCCGCACATCGGGCTTCCTCCTTTTTCGGCATAGGGTTGATATTTCAACTGTTTCCGCAAATGCTTCTCCTCAGGGCCAGTTTGGCACAGCCCTTGCTTTTTCATTCATCGGAATCTATATTGCACAAAGGAGAAGACGAAATGATGAAATTCCTAAAAGCATTCGTGAAGTTTGTGCCGATCTTCATATTGGCCGGACTCATGATCGCAGGGCAGGATGCCCTGCTGGCCGCTCCGATCGCAGCCATCGCTGCCGTCGTTGTAGCCCGCATCACTGAAAAAATTACCTTTAAAGAATGTATTGACGCTTCCATCGCCAGCGTAACCAACATCATCGTGGCTCTGTTCATCCTGATGTTCGCCTACGCCATGGCAAGCGCCTTTATGTCCACCGGCGTAGGCGCGTCCGTCGTAAATCTGGCGCTGTCCTTAGGCGTCACCGCAAGGACCACCGCCGTGATCGGACTGGCGGTGACCGCCATCCTGTCGGTCGCTACAGGCAGCTCCTGGGGTACCTTCGCCGCCTGCGCGCCGATTTTCCTGTGGCTGATCCACATCGTAGATCCAAGCTGCGCACAGACCGGCAGTCTGCTGCTGACCACCTGCGCCATCGCAGGCGGCGCGTGCTTCGGCGACAACATCGGCCTGATCTCCGATACCACCATCGTATCCTCCGGCATTCAGGGCGTAGAGGTTGTGGACAGGATCCGGACCCAGGGCGTGTGGTCCGTTCTCTGCCTGATCCTGGCCGGCATCGCTTTCTTTGTTGCCGGCATCGTCATGGGACTTCCTAATGCGTCGGTTTCCGCCACCAACGTGATGGACTCCGTTCCGCAGAGCTCGCTGGACTACTTGGCTGAAGCCAGACCGGAAGCCATCGACCTTCTGAATCAGGTACAGAACGGCGTATCTCTGTATATGATCATTCCTCTGATCCTCGTTATCGTTCTGGCCGTATGCGGCATCAACACCTTTGTCTGCATCGGCAGCGGCATCGTTTCCGCTTACATCCTGGGACTGTTTGCGGGAACCACCTCCTTCCACGGCGGCGGCCTGCAGGCTTACCTGGATATGTGTGTGGACGGTTTTGCCGACGCAGGCTCCTGGGTTGTCGTCATGATGATGTGGGTTGCTGCCTTCGGCGGCATCATGGGCAAGATGAGGGCCTTTGATCCATTGGCAGCCCTGATCGTGAGAATGTCCGGAAAGGTGCGGACTCTCATGGGCTGGAACGGCGTGCTATGCCTGGCGGGCAACGCGATCCTGTCCGACGAAATGGCGCAGATCGTAACCGTTGGACCGATCATCAAAGAAATCGCGGAAGAGAACATCGAGGGCGACGAAAAAGCCATGTACAAGATCAAGCTGAGAAATGCCACCTTCGGCGACGCCATGGGCGTGTTCGGCTCCCAGCTGATTCCTTGGCACGTATATCTGGCTTTCTACGTCGGCATCGCTGTCAACGTATATCCGCTGTTTGACTTTGCCAACACGGACTTCATCAAGTACAACTTCATGGCCATGATCGCAGTCGCATCCATGCTGATCCTGACCTTCACCGGCACGGACAGATTCATTCCTCTGTTCGGACTGCCGAAAGAACCGGAAGTAAGGCTGAAGAAAAACAACGAAAAAGAACATGCTGCGTAAGGCAGCTCAGAAACAGGGCTGAACGATCTTCACACAGGTACCGAAAGTCCGGTATCTGATCTCAAAATCTCTCGTGCCCTGTCACGAAGGAACATCTCACATATTTCTGGAAAAAATGGAGTCTTTGCCGGCTCCATTTTTGCTTCTCGAACAGTACACGCAGGGTATGGTGCAAGCCGCTTTCACAGCAAAGAGGCCATCCTTTTTAGAGCCGTTTTATGAATTTTTTATTATTTTAAGGTTGACTTACGGCTCTATTCGTATTATAATTCAGTTACAGGAACCTTTACCTAACATCGAAAGGAACGCTAACATGACGATTCAGGAGATGAAAGAGAGAAAGAGAGCGTTGGGTTACTCCAACGCCATGATTGCGAAGCTGTCCGGTGTGCCTCTGGGCACGGTACAGAAGATTTTCGGCGGCGCTACCGCTTCTCCCCGCTACGAGACCCTTCGGGCGCTGGAACAGGTTCTGAAGGAGGATCGGATCCCTTCCCTATCGAGGCCGTCAGCCACCGGTGCGTCCTCCGTCGGGGAATCGATTGTCCCATACTTTGCGAAGAAGCAGGGGGAATATACCGTCGAGGACTATTACAACCTGCCGGAGGACAAGCGGTTTGAGCTGATTGACGGCGTCCTCTACGATATGACTGCGCCCAACTCTCCCCACCAGCTGATCGGCGGATATATTTACGCACAGCTGTTCAACCACATTACGTCAAAGAAGGGAGCGTGTCTTCCCATGATCTCGCCGCTGGACGTACAGCTGGACTGCGACGATAAGACCATGGTGCAGCCGGATGTGATCATCGTCTGCGGCCGGGACAAGGTGATCCGCCGCTGTGTTTACGGTGCGCCCGATTTCGTGCTGGAAGTCCTTTCTCCGTCCACGAAGAAAAAGGATATGGTCATCAAACTGTACAAATACATGAACGCCGGCGTACGGGAATACTGGATGATCGACCCTGACAGGAAGAAGGTCATGATCTACGATTTCGAACACGACAACTATCCCGTGATCATGGGCTTTGACGCAGTGGTTCCCGTAGCTGTGCTGGACGGGCAATGTAAGATCGATTTCCGTGCCCTCTACGACTATATTCGCTTTTTGTATGAAAAGAGCGGCTCCATCTAAGCCTTGGGGACGAAACCCGCCCGACCTTTCCTGCGGCGCAGATGATGGCCGGGAGCGAGCGGCAAACTGGCGGCATACGGCCGGCATACGGCGTTTACTCCTTCTGTCCGTCCCTGTGCCTGCCCGTCAGGGAGAATTCCACCCATTCCGCCACATTGACGGCATGGTCTCCGATCCGTTCCAGATATTTGGCGATCATCAGGGTATCCAGGCAAGCCGCCGCATCGGCCCGTTCCTCCCGGATCAGGGCGGTGATTTCCTCCTTCACCTGGTCAAAATACCCGTCCACTGTGTCGTCGGCCTTCATGGTTCGAAGCGCCAGTTCCAAGTCTTTGTCCACGAAGGATCTCACCGCATCAGCCACCATGGAAGAAGCCGCTTCTGCCATGGCCCGCAGATGGGTGCTTCCCTCCGCTTTTGCCGCATCCTCCCGGATATGCCGGGCTATCTCCGCAATATCCGACGCCTGGTCGCCGATCCGCTCCATGTCGGAGATCATCTTCAGAGCAGCGGAGACCACCCGCAGATCCCGCGCCACCGGCTGCTGCTGCAGAAGCAGCCGGAAGCACATCCGTTCGATCTCCCGCTCTTTTTCATCGATCTCACGATCCGTATCCTGAGCCAGCTGCAGGAACTGGCGGTTTCCGTCCAGTAAGCCTTTGATGGCGTCGGAAATGGAAAGCTCGCAAAGGCTTCCCATTTTGATCAGCTCCACGTTGAGCATGGCCAGCTGCTCATCAAATCGATTTCTCATCAGCCAAACCTCCCTGTAATGTAGTCTTCTGTTTTTTTGTTCTTCGGTGTGGAGAACAGCTTCTCTGTCCTGTCGTACTCCGCGACCTCTCCCAGCAGGAAAAAAGCCGTGTTATCCGAGACGCGGAGAGCCTGCTGCATGTTATGGGTCACCATGATGATCGTGTAGTTCTCCTTCAGTTCCAAAGACAGTTCCTCGATTTTGCCGGTAGAAAGCGGATCCAGCGCGCTGGTTGCCTCGTCCATGAGGAGCACCTCCGGGTTTACCGCAAGAGCCCTGGCAATGCAGAGCCGCTGCTGCTGTCCCCCGGACAGTCCCAGTGCGCTTTTGTTCAGACGGTCTTTCAGTTCTTCCCAGATAGCCGCCTGATGCAGAGAGGTTTCCACGATCTCATCCAGCCGTGCCCGCCCCCGGATACCGTGGGTCCGCGGGCCGTAGGCCACGTTGTCGTAAACGCTCATGGGGAAGGGATTGGGTTTCTGAAATACCATGCCGACCCGCTTTCTCAGATCGTTCACGTCCATGGCGCCGTAGATATCCTCCCCATCCAGCCGCACGTTGCCCTCGATCCGGCATCCCTCTACCAGATCGTTCATCCTGTTCAGGGTTTTCAGCAGGGTGGACTTCCCGCAGCCTGACGGGCCGATCAAGGCCGTGATCTCCTTTGACGGAATGCGCAGGCTGATATCCTTCAGCCCGTGAAAATCCCCGTAATACAGGTTCAAATGTTCTATGTCAAATTTGCAGTTTGTCTCCTTCATTTCTTTCTCACCTCATCACTTTCCTTGCGATCCACGCTGACAGGGCATTGATCAGAATCACTACGGCCATCAAAACGACCGCCGTCGCATAAGCCTGCTCTGTGTAAAGCCCTTCGGAGAGGAGTGCGTACATGTGCACAGATAAGGTCCTTCCGGAGGCGAACAGGCCGGCCGCAACCCCTGTAGTGGTTCCCGCCGTATAGATCAAAGCCGCGGTTTCTCCGACGATCCTGCCGATACCCAGAATGATGCCGGACAAAATCCCCGGTACCGCCGACGGCAGCACGATGCGAAAGACCGTCCGCAGCTTGCCCGCACCAAGGCCGTAGCTCCCTTCCCGATACATATCCGGCACGGCTTTCAGCGCCTCCTCCGTGGTCCGCATAATCACCGGCAGAATCATAATGGCCAGAGTCAGAGTCCCCGCCAGCATGGAATAACTCCACTTCAGGGCGACGACGAACATGAGATACCCAAAGAGGCCGTAAACGATGGACGGTATGCCGGACAGGGTCTCCGTGGTCAGCCGTATGACGCGGACCAGTCTGCTGCCCCGCCTGGCGTATTCCACCAGATAGACGGCGGAGCCGATGCCCAAGGGTACCGCCACGGCCAAGGCCAGCGCCGTCATGATCAGGGTGTTGATGATGGCAGGCGTCATGGAAACATTATCTGTGGTATACTCCCATGCGAACATGGACGGTTTCAGATTGGGTATTCCTTTGATCAAAATGTACCCGGCCACAGCAAGCAGCACGCCGACGGTGACGACTGCCGCCAGATCCACCAGGATCCGCAGAAGCAGGGACAGCGGATGTCCCCGATATTTTCTTACCATGAACGCTCCCTCCTGTCGTTGATGATCGAAAACAGCAGATTGATGATCAGGATGAACACGAAGAGCACCACCGCCGTCGCAATCAGCGCTTCTCTGTGAAGCCCCGACGCGTAGCCCATTTCCAACACGATATTCGTCGTCATGGTTCTGGCCCCGTCGATCAGGCTGCCCGGTATCACTGCCTGATTTCCCACAACCATGGATACCGCCAGGGTTTCGCCGATGGCCCTGCCGACTCCCAGAATGATACCTGCCACGATACCGCTCTTTGCCGCCGGAATGACGGTAAAAAAAACGCTCCGCTCGTGGGTGGCTCCCAGCGCCAGGGAGCCTTCATAACAGCTTTCCGGCACAGCCCGAATGGCACTTTCGGACACGCTGATGATGGTCGGCAGGATCATGATGCCCAGCATGACGGACGCCGTCAGCACCCCTTTGCCGCTGGTTCCCGGAAAAAAGTCCTGCATCAGGGGGACGATGACCACCAGGCCGAAGAAGCCGTAGACGATGGACGGGATGCCCGCCAGCAGGTCTATGGCAGGCTTCAGCACCCTGTGAAGCCCCGGCGGGCAGAACCTGGCCATGTACGCGGCGCACAGCAACCCGACGGGAACGCCGGTGATGACAGCCCCTGCCGTCACATAAATACTGCCGACAATCATGGGCAGGATGCCGTAGATATCGTTGAGCGGCTTCCACTTTGTTCCCGTGAGGAATTTCAGAAATCCGATCTCACTCATGGCGGGAACGCCATTGGCGAACAGGAAAACGCAGATGAGAACTACCGCGAGAATAGAGACACATGCGGCCAGCAGGAACACCAGCCCCATGACAAACTCCCCGGGATGCTTTAGAATTTTGTTTATTTCACGTCCGCCCATGTTGTGATCTCCCCTGTGTAAATCTTCCGTACGGAGTCGGAAGTGATCTCAGTCAGGTCGTTGTTTAGGTTTACGATCACTGCGATTCCGTCAAGCGCAATGGCCTGGACGCTGACCCCTTCTGCCAGCTCTTCCTCGGTCAGGGTACGGGACGCCATGCCGATGTCGCTGATCCCTTCTATGGCATCTGAGATGCCGGTGGTTGAATCAGACTGCTGCACGCTGATGGTCACATTGACCTGGATGGCCTGATACGCCTCCGCCAGCTTTTCCATCACCGGCGTGACAGAAGAGGAACCGCTGATCTTTACTTCGCCTTCGACGTTTCCGCCTTTGAACGCACCCTGGCTGCCCTGGCTGACGTAGCCTTCCTCTTCTATGACCGCCTGACCTTCGTCACTCATGATGTAGGCGATGAAATCCTTCGCTGCGTCGCTGAGTCCGTCCCCGGTCACGATATTGAACGGTCTGGATACCTTGTAACCGCCGCTCTTTACGTTGTCCACCGTGGCTTCCGCGCCGTCTACCTTCAGCGCCTTGATACTGTCATTCAGGGATCCCAGGGAGATGTAGCCGATAGCCGCCTCGTTGCCGGCGATGGTCTGCATCATGACGGAAGTGCTGTTGGTGATCTCTGCGGTTTCCATGGTGTGGTCTGCTTTTTCTCCGTTTTCATCCTTCTGTTCGATGCCGAACAGCTCGATGAAAGCGCCTCTGGTCCCGGACCCTTCTTCTCTGGAAACTACGTGAATCGCCTGACCGCCCGCCTGGCCGGTCTCCCCGGCGCTGCCGCTGCTTTCATCCCCGCTTCCGCATGCGGTAAAAGCCGCCGCAGCCAGAACCATGGCCATAGCCACCGCCAATATCTTCTTCCCATTTTTCGTTCTTTTTGTCTTTTCCATTTTTTCTTTTTCCTTTCTCTTTGCATGATTGTTTGTTTTTGCCTGTGAGATCACTATACCGAAAAAATGTTAAGAATGTCACCTCGGTCATGTTAAAGATGGGTAAAGGAATGGAGACGACGGCTTTTATCGGGGATATCCGTCATCTCGTCACGGAGCTTAACGGCTGGAAGAAGATCGAAAGCATCCTGTCTTTTGAGGAAGATGCCAGACGGAGAGAAAAATGGGGCCGAAAAGAGGTCAACGCACTTTAAGGATTCACACGCAGCTACAAAAACAGGCTGCCGGAAGTTTTCGGCAGCCTGTTTTTTGCAGCTGGATTTCATGATATGTCTATATCAGCTGTTCATACAGCTTCTTGGTCTGCCCGTCAAAGCAGACCAGAATCACTTCTCTGATACAGCTGTCCTGCCTGCCGTCAAAGTAGGTCTTGACAGCATTCACCGCGACGGAAGCCGCTTTGTCCTTAGGATAACCGTAGACCCCTGTGCTGATAGCCGGAAAAGCCACCGACTGACACCCTTTGCTCTCTGCCTCCTCCAGGGATCTGGTATAGCAGCTTGCCAGCTCGTCGGCTTCTCCGTTGCCGCCGCCTCCCCAGACCGGCCCCACGGTATGGATCACGTACTTGGCCGGCAATCTGTAACCTGCCGTGGTCTTGGCATCGCCGGTTTCGCAGCCATGAAGGGTTCTGCATTCTGCCAGAAGCTCCGGCCCGGCGGCTCTGTGGATCGCTCCGTCCACGCCGCCTCCGCCCAGCAACGAATGATTGGCTGCGTTGACGATGGCGTCCACCTGCATTTTTGTAATATCACCTGTTTCAATTCTGATCTTCATCATCTCTTACCTCCTGTTCTTCTATTCTTCTTCCGGTTCCGCACTGTGCGCCGTGCCCTGTCTGTCTCGGGCTTGGGCCAGCCACCACCGCAACAGCCTCTCCGCATCGGCTCTATGTCCTTCGCTGCCATACAGATACATTTTCTCCGGGTGCCACTGCAGCCCGAGGACCGGAGCGCTCTGGTGGGAAATGGCTTCCACCACTGCATCCTCTCCGTCGTTCCAGACCGCATCCGCCTGCAGGCCCTTTCCGATACGGCCCACACCCTGGTGATGTCTCGTGTTGACCTCTGACACTTTTCCGATCAAAGGCAGCAGCCTGCTGTTTTCGCCGCATACCACGTCATGATACTGTTCGGGAACGGTCATTTTATGGGCGTTGCCGCAGGGAAGGTCCTGGATCAACGTCCCGCCAAAATAAACGTTGATAAACTGCATACCTCGACAGATACCCAGCACGGGAAGCTGCTCCTTTTCTTTCCTTTGTCCGCACGCGCAGCCTTCGGAGGTTTCTGCCCCGGATGCGCCGGATTCGGATGTTGCTCTCCCGCGTGCGCCTGACTTCCTGAGCAGTGCCACATCCATCAGCTTCCACTGACTCTCATCCAGCGCATCATTGATATCGTTGGAACACCGGTCTTTTTCGCCCCAGAGTCTCGGGTTCATATCCTGGCTGCTGCCCGGAATCACCAAGCCATCGGCCTGCATCAGGTCTTTCGGATCCAGCGACAAAAACGCTTCGGCTCCCAGCTGGCGAAACGCTTCTATATAGTCATCGTATTTGTCTTTCGCCGTCTCGAAACCGGCGATCATGATCTTTTTCATCGTCTGTTCCCCCAATTCTGTCTGCATTTATTTTATCATATCCGGCGGATTCAGGCAAGCAGACCTGCGCCTTCCTCCAGGGCCTACCCATGAAATCGTTACTATTCACGGCTCAACCGAACAACGGTTTGAATAAAAGCCCGTTTACCTTCTCGATCCATGAGGGTAAACACAATCATATCTGCGGTTTGATTGTGCTGAATTGCGGATTGCATCAAATGGGCTGATGTGCGATCAAGCTGCGCTGAATTGCGGCCTAGGTGCGTCGAATGTCCGGAATAATCAACTGCTTAAAATTAGGCTGAAAAAAATGCTAAAAATGTTGAAAAAACAACATTTTTTTAGCATTTTTCTCTTGCAAAATTTATGGTTATGTGATATAATATAGTCATAACCATATTGAAGGAGGGAATGAACCTTATGGCAATCATCAAACAGTATGACAAACGCTCCGGTATCACTTACGTATACGAATCCCACTCCTATTGGGATCCTGAAAAAAAGATGACCCGGGCAAAACGAAGACTCATTGGAAGACTTGACCCACAGACCGGCGAAGTTGTTCCAACAGATGGGAGGAACAGAAAGAAAAAGGCGGAACCTGAGGGAAAAGAAACAGATTACAAGAAGCTTTATGAAAAGCTGTTAAAAAAATGTGAAGCACAGGAAGTACTGATTGCTTCACTGAAAAAACAACTTTCTGAACGAAAAGGATAAGAAGAGACATGACCAACCGAGAATTCTTTGACGCGACTGCGCTGCAATATCAAGTAAAGAACCTGACGAAGCAAGTAGAAGATTTTGCATCAGGGGAGAAGTATATCAAAATGCAACGCGAGCATGAACGGGCTCTCCGCAAACGGGATAAAAAGATTAAAATGCTTGAAAGCCAGCTGTCTATGGCTCATGCTCAGACGGTCAATGTCAGGAACCAATGGTTTGAAGTCTTTGAAGACATGGAGAGGGAGCAGAAACAGACGCTGCTCTGCATGCAACGGGAAATGGAGAAGCTGGAAGCAAGAGCGTTGAAGGCAGAACAGCAAAGAGATGAGGCTCTCGACAAACTGCGGGATAGAACCCAGGAACTGTACAACGTAAAGAATGAGCTTTACGAGACTGAGCAGAAAATGGATGGACTGATTGCGCGGATCAATCGGGATTACACCAATTCATCTAAATCCTCGTCTCAATCCCCGAATCACAAGACCATTCCAAACAGCAGAGAGAAAAGCGGCAGGAAGCCCGGAGGTCAAAAGGGGCATCTGCATCATCCACGCAAGCAGGCAGAGCCAACAAAGATCATCCATATTCCTGCACCTGCTGCGTATGTGGAAGACCCGAATTTCAAAGAAACCGGGCACTGCGTAAAGAAGCAGCATATCAAACTGCACCTTGGCGTGGAGGTGATTGAATACAGGACGCCGGAATTTCGGAACCAGACTACCGGGCAGCGTGTACATGCTCCTTTTCCCGCAGGCATTCGGGATGATGTCGTCATTGATGGATCCATAAAAGCCTTGGCATATCTGTTGAACAACGAATGCTGCGTAAGCATTGACAAGACGAAAAAACTGATTTTTGAACTGTCCGGCGGAAAATTGGATCTTTCTTCAGGCATGATCTGCAACCTGTCACGCCAGTTCTCCGAAAAAACAAAGGAAGAACGAAATGAGATTTTCCTGAAGCTGGTTTCTTCTCCGCTTATGCATACAGACTTCACCTTCGGGAGAGTAAACGGAAAGCAGGCTGCCGCTATCATTTGTGCGTCAGAAGATTGTGTGCTTTATCAAGGGAGAGAAAAGAAGGGCAACGAAGGGGTTAAAGGCTCTCCACTGGAATTCTACGATGGAACGGTGGTCAGTGACCATGAGGCTGCCCTGATCAAGCACGGCTCGCGGCACCAGGAATGCATGGTACATATCAAGCGGTATATTATTTCCAGCATCGAAAATGAAAAAAATCTTACCTGGAACACAAAGCTAAAGAAATGGATTGATGACGCCATGTCTTACCGGAGAGGTGTTTCAATGGGAGATACGGAGGATCCGCAAATCGTAAGCATGCTCTTGCAACAGTACGATGAAATCATGCAGACTGCACAGGAAGAGTACACCTACGAGCCGCCAAGTAAATACTTTATGGATGGGTACAACCTTTACAAACGGATGTCAGAAAACAAAGAGGATTACGTTCTGTTCCTCAAGGATTCATCCGTACCCTTCCACAACAACCTGTCAGAGAGGCACGGCAGAAAAGTCAAGAGAAAGAGCGCGCAGGTCATGTGCTTTCGAAGTCAGGAAGGTCTTAACAGATTCTGCGATGGACTAAGTATTCTGGAGTCAATAAAGGCAAAAGACGAGAATCTGTATGAATCCGTTAGCAAATTGTTCAACAAAGGCATAGAGGTATGATTCGGAAAAACATACCTCTGTTACCTGTTTCCAAAACCCCGCAGGCTA
>CAZGED010000003.1:0-33348 GCA_964525085.1 uncultured Senimuribacter sp. | reverse complement strand
TTCCTCCGCCGCGGAGGTCACCTTGGTGACGTTGTAGCCGTCCGCAAGGGTAGCCGATACGGTCAGATACCGGCTCTGGTTGTCCCGGTTGATGGATTTCAGAGTTTCCTTCTCCTCCAGATCTGCGATATCGTTGAGTTTTACCTCCTGCACCTCGCCGTCTGCGCCTTCGATCTTCAGGGTCAGGTTCTTGATGTCCTCCGTGGTCAGTGCGTCTTTCGCCTCGCTGGAAACGACCACGTCGTAATCGTTGTCCTCCCAGGTGACGGTCGTTGCCGTATCCTCATAGGTCATGGCGTCCACGATGGCCGCATAGACCTGGGCCACGGTCAGCCCCTTCTTCATGGCCGCCGTCTTCTTCACCGTGAAATGATACTCCTTGTCGGATTCCTCTATGCCGCTTTCCACCGACGCAATGCCATCCACCTTTGAAAGCGTTTCGCTGATGCCCTTTGCCGTCTCCTGCAGGTCATCCAGATCCGAGCTGTATACGTTGACCGTGACGCCGCTGCCGCCTAAGGCTGACGTGAAATCGCTCATTGACGATCCGGAAGCGGTCACCTCTCCGGTCATTCCTTCGCAGCGCCGGTTAATCTCATCGGCTACCTCGCTGCTGGTCCGCTCCGTGTCATCCTGCAGCATGATGTAGAAGGACACCGATGTCTGAGACGTGCTGCTCATCCCGGTTAACGTGCCGGAAGACAGGATCGCGCCTACCGTCTCGACGCCTTCCACCTGTTCCATCCGCTCCATGGCTTCGTCGGCCTGTTCCTTGGTCTCCGTAAGGCTTGCTTCCTCCGGCATCTCCATGGTGGCCTGCAACTGCGGCGAACTCATCTCCGGCATGAAGATGAACCCCTTCTGCAGGCTGAAGTATACACTTCCCACAAGCAGCAGTACCGCCAGCAGAAGCACCGGCGCTTTATGTCGCAGGACGAACCGGACGGACTTTTTGTACTTTTCTATCAAAACGGTGTGGAACCGGCTTTCGTCGGTTTTGATATTCACCAGCATCTTGGACGACATGGCAGGGACCAGGGTCAGGGCCACGATCAGGCTGGCGATCAGCGTATATGCCACGGTCAAAGCCATATCGGTAAACAGCTCTCTGGTCAGGCCGTCGGTGAAAATGATCGGCACAAAGACACAGATGGTGGTCAGGGTAGACGCGGTGATCGCGCCGCTCACCTGTTTGGCTCCTGCCACCGCCGCCTGGGCTGCCGTCGCGCCCTGTCTGCGCAGACGCACGGTATTTTCAATGACGACAACCGAGTTATCCACCAGCATGCCCACCGATACCGCCAGGCCTGACATGGAGATCAGGTTGATGGTAATGCCGGAGAAATACATCAGCAAAATGGCAAAGATCAGACTGATCGGAATACTGCAGATGGTGATGATGGTCGGTTTGATACTGCGCAGGAACAGGAACAGCACCAAAATCGCGAAGAGCGCACCCCACAGCAGACTGCTGAGAATGGAATCCACGACCAGCTGGATGTAATCTCCCTGATCCATCAAAGTGGTAAACGAAAGTCCTTCGTATTCTGCAGAAAGGCTGTCAAATTTGTCCTGAATGTTTTCGCAGACCTCTGCCGTAGCGTAGTTGGACTGTTTGGAGAAGGACAGCACGATGCCGTTTTCTCCGTTGATCTTCGCGTAAAGGCTGTCGGCATTGTCGCTGATAAAGATATCCGCCACATCCTTCAGGTAGATCTTTCCCACACTGTCCACGCCGGAATCAAAGAGGAACAGATTCTTCGCCTGCTCTTCTGTGGAAACCTGATCGCCTACGCTGACCAGATACTGGGCTCCGTCCTCCTGGATATAACCTGCCGGCATGGAGAAGTTCTGGCCCTGCAGGATGCCTGAAATCATTTCCGTGGTAATGGCATCTCCAATATCGGCGCTCTCTCTGGCCTGCGCAGCCTGTGTATCCAGCTGGCTCTGAGCCTGCTCCAGCTGTTCTGACGCCTCATTGAGCTGGCTGGAGCTTTCCTTCAGCTGTGTCTCTCCTTCGGTCAGCTGCTTTTCCGTCGCCGCCAGTTCCTCTTCGCTTTCATCTAAAGCGGCGGACTGGGCTTCATACTGATCCTCCGGCAGCAGTTCTTTGCCGGCCTCCAGCTGCTGTCTGGCTTCCGCAAGCTGCTCTTTGCCTTCCTCCACCTGCGTCTTGCCTTCCTCCAGCTTTTCCTTTTGTTCCTCTATCTCACGCTTTCCGTCCGTAATCTTTTGCTTCTGGGTGTTAAGCTGGCTCTGGGCGTCTGCCAGCTCGGCATCTATGCTGGCCAGAATTTTGTTGTTGATCTCGTCGATCTTATCCTGGCTGATGACCACATTGACCTGTTCTTCCAGCACCCCGGAATCATCGATGCTGGCCACGCCGGAAGTCCCTTCCAGTTGATTCATCAGTGTATCACTGACAAAGGCGGAAAGCTGGCTCCGATCCATGCCCTCATAGCTGACGGCAGCCACGTTAACCGGTATCATGTTCGGATTCAGTTTCATGATCGTCGGCGTGCCCACCAGGTCGTCCCAGCTTCCGCTGATCAGATTGATCTTCTGCAGAATATCCGCGGACACCGTATCCATATTGACGCTGTTTTCAAATTCCAGCACCACCATCGAATAGTTGGCGTTGGAGATGGACTGTACGTTTTTGATATCCGTCAGCGTCGCCAGGCTTTGTTCCAATGGTTTGGTAACGGTTCCCTCCACTTTCTCCGGCGTTGCCCCCGGATATGTCGTGATGACGATGACGTAAGGCATGTCAATGCTGGGGAACAGATCCGGCGTCATCTTCGTATAGGATACGACGCCCGTCACCAGGATCAAAACAACTACAACGAATACTGTGAATGGTTTTTTCACACTATACTTAGACATTCAAGCTCTCCTTTCCATTCTGCCTTTCAACAGATCCAGGGTTCCCGCAAACTCCTCGTAGACACCCTCCGCCCTTTCAAAGTCGTGGAGGCACTCGGCTGCCGCTTCCTTCCACACGGCAAGGAGCACCCGCGCCAGCCGGTAAAGATCTTTCTCACTTTCGACCGCCAAAACCGTTCTGTCGCTTTCTTCCATCAGGATGTCCAGGATTTTCTGCTGCATCGCCGCGGTATAGTCAAAAGCGCAGCTCTTTCCGCAGGCTTCCATGATCAGATTCATCAACGCTTTGCGGACCGTTTTATCCTCCGCCACCTGTATCACGGTTCTGAAAAGGTCCGCCAGTCCGTCAAAGAGATTCCCGCCGGACGCCTTCATGGATGCCCTGACATCATCGGTAAACTGAACCACGTAATCCGCCAGCACATAGTGGGCCAGATCGTATTTGTCCTCAAAATACTGATAAAAGCTGCCTCTGCTGATGCCCGCATTCTGAATGATCCGGTTGATCGACATCTCGCTGACCGGCACCCGGATCAGTTCGTCCGCCGCCGCATTAAAGATTCTTCGCCGCTTCTCATCCGCCAGACGGTAATAGGTATCCTTTGGCATGAAACTGCCTCCTTTTTTCGTTCTTTCTTTTTAACCATCCCTGAGGAACGGTTCCCGGTGTGCCACACAAAAATGACACCTTGTCATATCACCATCCATTATACATGACAGGGTGTCATAAGTCAACGAAAACTCTGCGGTTATCCTCTCTTTCTCCCGATCCGCCACACGGCCTCCGCCGCGGCCCGCAGCTCTCTCCGGGTGTTGAAGGGCCCGACGGAGAGGCGGATCCCGCCGGTGTTCCAGGTGCCAATGGTCTTATGGGCCAGCCCGGCGCAGTGGTACCCGCTTCGGACGGCAATGCCGTACTCCCGGTTCAGCCTGGCCGCCGCCTCTTCACACTCCATGCCCCGTATGTTGAACAGGCTGATACCGGTCTTCCCCTCCGGGGCCGGTCCGTACAGATCTACAAAGTCCATACCGGCAATCATCTCGTCAAAGTAACGGATCAGCTCTCTTTCATAAGCCTCTATGGCTTTGACGCCCACCTTCTGCAGGACGCGGACGGAATAGCCCAGACCGATGATGCCCGGCGCATTGACCGTGCCCGCCTCAAAGCCCTCCGGAAACTCTTCCGGCTGGACCCGGCTTCTGGATTCTGTTCCTGTGCCGCCGCAGAGCAACGGCGTCAGCCGGATGGACGGGTCCACGTACAGCCCTCCTGTGCCCAGCGGTCCCAAAAGTCCTTTGTGTCCGGGAAAGGCCAGCAGAGAGATTCCCAGTTTTTCCACATCTATGTCGGCGCAGCCGGCCAGCTGGGCGGCATCCACCAGCAGGGGAATCTGCCGCTCTGCGCAGAGCCTTCCGATATCGTCCAGCGGCTGGATGGTTCCGGTAACATTGGAGGCCCCGGTCACCGCCACCAACCGCGTATCCTCTGTTACGGCAGCTTCGATCTCTTTCGCGGACACGAAACCCTCCTCGCTGCCGGAGACGATGGTGTGACTGACACCCTTTGATCGAAGATACTCCAGAGGCCGCAGAACAGAGTTGTGCTCCATGGACGTGGTGATCACGTGGTCTCCTTCTTTCAGCATGCCCAGCAGGGCCAGGTTCAGGCTTTCGGTGGTGTTTTTGGTGAAGACCAGGCGGCTGGCGTCGCGGATGTGAAAAAGCCTGGCCGTTTCCTTTCTCACTTGGTAGACCTTTTCGCCGGTCATCATGGACATATCGTGGCCGGAACGTCCGGGGTTGCCGCAGTAGCGCTCCATGCAGTCCCCCATTTCTGCCGCCATGCCGGCGGGCTTCGGAAAAGAAGTCGCGCTGTTATCCAAGTATATCATTGATTTCACCTCTCAAAAGAAAATGGAGGACGTAACGTCCTCCTATATCCTATTCTGTTTCCTTTGAAATGGTGCCTTTCTTCCTGCGGCGGAACAGGGCCGCGGTCCCGTCGATGCAGTCGCCCGTCATCTCGAGGAGGACGACGCACAGAAACACCATGTGTATCCACGGGTTCACCCACCGGATCACGGCTGTCAGCAACGGTTGCAGGTGGACGACTGTGATGACGCCTCCCGCTATCCAGAGCAACGGATCGGAGGCGGTTATATGGATCAGCCACTTTCCGCTGCAGAGCCGCGTCAGAATCCCAAATACCAGGGCGCAGGCCAATCCCACCCCCAAGGCGCAGACGGCGGCCGCCGGCAGGGTCATATCCCGGTCAGTTCCCAGCCAGGAGGACAGCTCCCGTGCCGCAGGGCCGGTCCCCGCAACGATCAAAAGGGCTCCTATGCCAAAGCCCGGCATGTAAGGGCCTTTGCACAAGCCTCTGCCGCCCGGCCTCTTCCGCAGGGCAAAGACGCAGCGGTCCGCGGCCCAACCCAGAATACTGTACAGGACGAAAAGCAGCAGTACTTCGTATAGCTGATAGTCTCTCATAGGCTGTTCTCCGCTATTCTCCGTGGGTGACGACACCGTTTCCGCTGATAGGGATCTCCTCGCCGCCCAGCTCCGGCTCCGGCTTGGTGATGGCCTTGAAGAAGTCCTTGACCCTGGCCAGGACCTCGCGGACTTCGCGGACGGCTTGTCCGCTGTACTTCGTTTGATCCGCAGAAACACCTTTGACCGACAGCCCCAGCTTTTCGCCCAGATAGAGAGCCCGGTACTCGTGGTAGGTCTGGGTTACGACGATCACAGAGGACACGCCGAAGATGCTCTGGGCTCTGTACATGGAATCATAGGTGGAAAATCCTGCGTGGTCGCAGAAGATGTCCTCCTCCGGCACACCGGCTTTTTTCACGTAGTTCAGCATGACGTGGATCTCGTTGTGCTCCACCTGTCCATTGTCACCGGTCAGTAGGATCTTCGGTGCAACGCCCAGCTCATAGAGCAATATGCCTGTATCCAGCCGGTCTTTCAGCATAGGGGTCGGCGTCTCGTCATCGCTGATCCCTGCGCCCAAAACCATGATGCAGTCCGCGTCAAGATCAGAAAGAGCCTGTGCCTCTGATGGGAGCAGTGTTTCCTTGTCCTCTGTAATGGCACACTGGATATTGTCAATCTCTTTCTTTACAACATGGTTGTTGATGGTCATTCCTACAACGCCTGCGGCAACAGCCAGCACTGCGATCAGCAGAACCAGTCTTCCTATGAACCTTTTCATGATACCTCACCCCTTACGATAGCAGTCTTGCCATATGGACCGGTTGATACAGCGCTGCCTTCGGATTTCTGTGTTTTCTTTTGGATACGATCGGGAATGCAACCAAGACTCCCTCTTCTTTTGATTATACAGCGGGCGGCGGTGTGACGTCAACAGGTATCTTCGTCCGGACGGTGAAGCCGGCAGACGGTTTTTGCTGTTCACGGCTAATGTCATCAAGTTAAGAAACGATATTGGCTGTACGGCGCGGACAGCCGGTTCGAGGAACAGCTGGACTACGTCATCGTACCGAAGGGCTCCGAGGAGCTTCTCATGTGACCGATAACACCCGTGGAAAGGGACTGTAGAAAATACCTAATTTTGGTTATGGTCGTTGAGTATGACATCATGGTATAGTTTGAATAGATTATTGTGGAGGGTTCTGCCCTCTGAAGGAGAAAGTATTATGGCAAAAGATATTCTATACAGTGAGGACATCAGAAGCGGAATGATCGCCGGAATTGACAAAATTGCGGATACAGTCAAGGTGACACTGGGACCAAAGGGCAGGAATGTCATTCTGTATCAAAAAGCCAGTCTGCGTGACGCAGATTACAGTGATCGGGCGCAGAAGGGAGCACACGTTCTTGTAACCAACGATGGCGTGACCATTGCAAAAGCCATATTGCTGAAGGATCCTGTGGAAAATATGGGCGCAGAGCTTTTGAAGGAAGCTGCGATCAAGACGAATGAAACTGCGGGAGACGGAACGACCACAGCGGCGGTACTGGCGCAGGCGATTCTGAGGGAAGGCATACGGAATGTGGCTGCAGGGGCGCATCCGCTGGCGCTTAGAAATGGAATCATGGGCGCAGCAGAGGCGGCATCACAGGAACTCAGATCCATGGCAAAGCCTGTCGTTACGCAGGAGGATATTGCTCGCATTGCAACGATCTCATGTCAGGACGGAGAACTTGGAAAGATGATCGGAGAGGCCCTTTACCGCGTAGGTCTTGAAGGTGTGATTCAGGTGGATGATTCAGGACGGGCGGAGACCACGCTGGACGTCCTGGAAGGCATCGTGTTTGAAAGAGGTTTTCTTTCTCCGCTGATGACAACCGATGAGCATCAGACGGCGGCTGAGCTTCACAATCCATATATTTTGCTATGCGACAGCAAGATCGAGAATCCGCAGGAGCTGATCCCGATCCTGATTCAGGTGGCGGAGGCAGATCGTCCATGTCTGATCATTTCCGACGGCGTGGAGGGAGACGCGATGGGTCTGATCCTGAAAAATAAGGTGGAAGGCGATCTGGACATTGTATGCGTCAATGCGCCGCTCTACGGAGAGGGCAGAGAGTGGAGACTCGCCGATATGGCAGTCCAGACTGGCGGCACCTATATTACGAAAAAGATGGGGCTTACTCTTCGGGAGGCAACCCTGGATATGCTGGGAACAGCTGACTATGTTAAGGTGACAAAAAAACAGACCGTGATCACCGGAGCAGGCGGGGATCCGGAAAAAGTTGCAGAGCGAATCAAGGAGTTAAAATATCTGGTGGGGCATACCGACTACGAGTTTAATCGTAAGCGTTATGAGGAACGGCTGGCTAAGTTTGTATCCGGCGTGGCAAAGATCGATGTGGGCGGCAGGACAGAACCGGAGCTTTGGGAACGGAAGATGAGAGTGGAGGATGCGGTAAACGCAGCAAGGGCAGCCTATGAAGACGGCATCGTCGCAGGCGGCGGTATTGCCTTTTTAAATCTGTTACCTGTAGTGAAAAGCTATATGAATACCCTTGAAGGTGATGAAAGGACCGGCGCAGCCATCGTTTTGAAAGCACTGGAAGCGCCGTTGTGGCAGATCGCAGAGAACGCGGGTCTTGACGGCAGCACTATCGTGGGGCGGCTTAAGAAAGAGGGTCCTGACATCGGTTACGATGCGGAGAAGGGAGTATATGTAAATCTCCTGGAAGCAGGCATCGTCGATCCTGTAAAGGTGAGCAGAATGGCGCTGGCCGCGGCGGTATCTACGGCTGCTGCCATGCTGACCGGAGAGGCCGGAATTTACGATCACGTTGAAGAAAAAGCTGAAGAGAGGAAAAGACCATGATTTCAAGAGAAGGCGCAATCAAAAATTTTATTGAGCGTTACCAGATCACAGTGCCGCAGGAGGCTGTGGAGGAGGAGTACAATCTTGTCCTGATGGATGTGCGCCACAAAATGACCTACTCCTCTATGGCAGGCGGTCCTCATTTAAATCCGCTGGAGCAGAGAGCCGCTATCATGGATATGCAGGAGGAGCTGAAGCAGATCGCTTATTACAACGTGAAAGAAGATCTGGTTATGAAGGAACTTCTGGAGAAGGGCGATTTTGCGGTATCTAAGGAGGAAATACAGCACTATGCAGAGGATATGGCCAGAAAGCAAAATACGACCATGGAGATGATCAAAAGGTTCTTTGGAGAAGATCTGTCCATGCTTGAGAGAGACGTCATGCGGCGGAAGGCGGAAGACTGGATCTACGAGCAGGAAACGAAATAATAAAGCAAAAAATCCGGTATTGCCGTAACAGGCGTGCCGGTTTTTTATTCTCTGTCGCTGGTCGCAGCGCAAAATACTTACTTTTGACAATATTCATCTGAAGAGAAAGGCTTACAATAAAAGCATATCATGCGGCATTTCCCCGGAAAACGGACTGCTGTAAATCCCAATGTAAGGAGAAAGAAAGATGAGACTGAATGGAAAGGTTGTAATTGTAACAGGCGCGTCTGCCGGTATGGGCAGAGAGATGGTCTGCCGGTTTGTGCAGGAGGGCGCTAAGGTTGTTGCAGTGGCCCGGCGGGCAGAAGTTCTGGAGGAACTGGAAGCGGAGTGTAAAGACGGGCCCGGCACAGTTGAAATCTATGCCGGCGACTGCTCAAAAAAGGAAGTCTGCGAGGGAATGGTCGCGTTTGCCGTAAAGAAATTTGGCAAGCTGGACGTACTGGTAAATAACGCGGGAATGATGGACGACACCTCCGGCGTCGGCGCGTTTAAGGACGAGATGATCGATAAAATATACGGATTAAACACCTTTGGCGTCCTCTATGGGATGCGGGCTGCAATCAGGCAGTTTCTTTCTCAAGAAAGACCGGATCCGGACATGCCATTCGCCAATATTCTGAACATTACATCTATCGGCGCGCAGCACGCCAATGCGGGTGTGGTATACTGCTCTGCAAAGGCGGCCATCGAATCGGCGACCAAGCACACCGCGTTCATGTATATGGATGAGGGGATTCGCTGCAATGCCATTGCGCCGGGCGGCATCATTACGGATCTCATGTTCAACATGCCTGAGCAGAACGAAAAGGGTACTGCCAAAACAAAGAAGCTTAACTGCCTGATCAACCGTCTGGGAAGTCCGGAGGAGATCGCAGCCGCGGCCCTTTTTTTGATCAGCGACGAGGCCAGCTATATCAGCGGACAGATCCTCGGCGTCAACGGAGGCTGGATGTGCTACTGATTGTTTGCAAAAGGACCGCCTGTATCAGGCGGTCCTTTTGCAAACATATTTTTTGAAGGTTTTTTTATCTGGACAGGCAGACGCCGCTGTCGATGACGCAGGAGTTTCCATTCATGAAGACGGATTCATCGCTGGCAAGATAGACAGCCAGCGGAGAAACCTGCTCCGGGAAACCGATCATGCCGCCGGTCCACTTCCAGGCATCAGCATTATAGCCCGATGCCTGATGAATTTCGGATCCTTTTTCGTTAAAGACAGGTGCAGAATCCGTAATATTTGTAAGGATCGGGCCCGGACAGATGGAGTTGCAGCGGATGCCGAAACGATAGTATTCAAACGCGATGGCTTTCATAAGCGCATTGGCGCCAGCTTTGGACGCGCTGTAGGCAGGACCTCCGGTCGCAGATTCAAAGGCTGCATTGGATGTGATCATGACGATGGACGCCTGAAAATCCTCATCCTTTTCATATTCCCCTTTGAAGTAGCGCAAAGCGGAACGTGTGATCTTCATGGAACCGGTCAGATTCACGCTGAGAAGCCGATCCCAATCTTCATTGCGGATATCCTCTACCAGTGTGAAATCGTCAGAAATTCCTGCGTTATGTGAAAGCACGTTCATACCGCCAAATGTGTTGACGCAGGCTTCAACTGCCGCATCACAGTCCGCATCGCTGGTGATGTTTCCTTTCATGGGGACTAAAACATCTTTTCCAAAACCTTCTGCGGCGGCTTCCTGTGCAAGCTCTTCAAGACGAGCTTCGTTCATATCGACACCTACAATTTTTGCTCCTTCTCTGAGAAAATCCAAAGCGATGGCTTTTCCCATGCCGGAGGCAGCGCCTGTAACCAATGCGATTTTTCCTTCTAAGCGATTTGCCATTTTTATTCCTCCTTATCCGAGCCTGTTACGGTTTACGGTTTTTTTTATTTTATTCTCTTCAGACACCGTAACATATAGATAAAATTAGGAATTTTAGTCCCGCCTAGTGATCTGACTGACGGAGCAGTTTGACAAGAAGCTCCTGCTGGGTGGAAACGCCCATCTTGTTGTAGATGTGGGCGATGTGCTTATAGGTGGTAGACAGGGAGACATAGAGGATCTTGCTGATATTGGCAGGGGAAACACCCTGAGCAAGGAGATCCACGACTTCAATCTCACGGGCTGTCAGGTTGGCTTTTTGCCAGGTCGTCTGCTTGATATCCCGGAGACTGTCGCCACGGTAAAAGAAGTTTTTGTTCAGGTCGTTGAGCATGTTGACAGCAAGCTGCAGGTTGTATAATTCCCGGTTGGTAAAAGCATTGCTGCTAAGCCGATCAAGAGAAACCACGACACGGATGCTGGCGTTCAGATCAAAGAGGGCGAAGCCTACCGAGTATCTGAGGCCCTTTGCCCTAACATGGTTCTGAAGAAATTCCGAGGGTTCCTCCCGATCCCAATCGTGAACATTGATGGTAGGGATAGACGGATTTTCCCGAAAATCCCGGAAAATGTTATAGTGCGGATTTTCTTCTTCCTCACAGTAGGCCATGTAGGACTGATTGTATTTCTCCTCCACGTTTTTGAGGTAGTGACCAAAGAGTTTGTGATTGGCATCGAACATATACAGCAGAGCCTGATCAAAGGGGCAGATTTGACCGATATTTTCGAGAATATCCATACAGAAACTGCGCGGATTATGAGATTTTCCGCAGGCTGAAATGACATCGTAGAGAACGGGCCAGTTCACCTCCGCCGGCGCTATTTTTGTAAAATCCCGATGCAGCATGATACAAACCTCCTTACATAATGCTTTCTTCTTTAATAATAAAAAAACGCTCCCCTGCGGTAAATGGGTAATTCTAATAATATACAAGCAGGACGGATCATGGTATTCTAATAGATTTAATTGTAATCCGATCTTCCTCCTGATGGGACCATTGTACCACAAAAGTTCATAATATTACCCATATTTTTTTTGCGGAAGTTCGAGTAGCATAAAGGTAGGTAATCGGAAGCATAGTCTTGTAAAGAATGAAAGGAGAAACATTATGGCAATCAGCAGAAATTCAAAGTTAAGAGAAGTGCTGGAAGTTCCGGAAGCCGTCGCAGTCATTGAGGAATTTTTCCCTGGCTTCGTTGAAGAAAAGGCATCTCAGATGGGACCTGTTATGGGCATGAAAATCGGTATGCTCCTGAAATTCCCACAGGTTGGGCTGCCAAAGGAAACAGTGGAAAAGATTCTGGAAGGTTTGGATAACCTGGGCAAATAGCTTTACGGTTAAAAAATGATGGAGGAATTACAATGGCTGAAGTAAAAAGTTCAAGAGTAACAAAGGAAAGAAAGAGCCTGGCATACCTGCAGAAATGTAAGGATGAAGGCAAAAAGATCGTTCAGATGTGCCCTGGCAACAGAGACTATTTCTTTACTATGGCAGCGGATATGTGTGACGTTGACGTTTGTCGTCTGACCGTTCCGGGAGATGGATCCGATCCGGAAATGCAGATCGAGATCGCTCCTTGGTGGATCAAATGCGTACATAACAACACGCACACGATTCATATCAACTTCTACATGCAGACTCCGACTTATGCATCTGACAGAGACGCGCTTTACAATGGCGCTATGTACATGAACTGCGGTGCAGATTCCCTTCTTTGCATGGGTATCACCAATGACAGAGTAAAATACATGTCCGACAACTATCTGCCGCTGTTCGGCCACATCGGCGCTCTGTCCGGATGGCAGACCGTAAAGCAGGGTGGATACAAGAGGATGGCAAAGACCGCAGAAAAAGCGATGGAAGTTTTCAAGATGGGCTATGAATACCAGGAAAACGGTATGGGATGCATGACCATCGAGCTGACACCGCATGAAGTATCCCAGGCTATCGCAGAAAAGCTGAGAGTCCCTGTCATTTCCATCGCAGGATCCGCGCCTTGTGACGGTTCCGAAATGGTAGACTTCGATACCTTTGGCATGATGCCGTCCTATGCGTCTCATGCAAAGGTATATGCGGAGTTCTTCCCGTTTGCGTGTGAAGCATACATGCAGTGGGCGGAAGATGTCCGCGAGGGCAAGTATCCTGAAGAAAAGCACTGCTGGCATATGGATCCTACAGAGGCAGAAAAGTTCAGGGAAATGCTGGAGAAGTTCTAGTAGCAGAATCACTACAAAGGATAAGAACATGAACAGAAAACCGGTCGACGCATTCGTCGGCCGGTTTTTAGCAGGTGCATCGGCAGCGGAATCTTATTTGACATATTCTGATTTACGAGGCTAAGAGGTATGATCTCAAAGGGAAAAATATCTGAAAAACAATCCAAAATACTATTTATGTGATGCCGCTTTCCGCTATGCTGTAAATGGAACACGGAATATGGCTGTTGGACGGATCTATGAAAACCTTGTCTATTTTTTTGCATATTTCTCAAAGAATTGGACAGGCTATTTTCAAAACTCCGTTTATACTCGCGTATACTCGCGCTGTGACATGTATGGTTCGCTTACTGTTGCAACCAGAGCTATGTACATGGCGGTTCATGAACTTATGAGAACGGTGGGGAGCGGCCTGCCTTGCGGGAAACTGTTTTTTGCTGGAAAATAAGGAAACAAAGATTAAGTTATGATTGAATATGGGTGGCATGTGAAAGTGCCACCTGTGTTTACATAAAATAATACTTTATTTTGCGCATAGGCAAAAAAGAAAAACGTGAATATAATTTGTTTGTCGAGGGAAAAAGTTTTGGATAGGGTATAATGAACGCGTACCGACAAAAAAACAGGAGGTAAACCTGCATGAGATTCAAAACCGAGATTGAAATCGCGCAGGCGTGCAGCAAAAGGGCAAGGCGGAGGAAGTTCCCGTAGATCCGTGGGATAAACCTATGGAAAAGACCTTTACGGAAGACGCCGTCTATGTGGCAGAAAACCATTGCGGTCAAGGGTCGTATCCGCACCGGAAATGGAAGTCCCGAATCCGCCCGGCAGTGGGAAGTATATAGCTGTAGGCAAATGTCACTCATTTTTGAATATGTAGATAGCAAGAAATTCATTTGCTTGCTCCAGGATTTTCACGCCTGCCAGCCGTAATTCGACGGGCAGGCGCGACTGTAAGGTTTTAAACAGCCGCTCGACCCTGCCCTTGGCCTGTGGGGTGCTGGTTATTTTCAGGTCGACACCGAGCTGCTTGCAGGCATAGAAGCATCTGGCCCTGGTAGGATGGGCGTCTTCAACTTGTCTTTGAGATTCCTGCGGGTCCGCTTCCAGGCAAGGGGAGAAAGGATGTCACGGGAGAGGCGCAGGTTTCTGACAGTTCCCTCCGAGACCTGGATTCCTTCAATGTCAATGTTACCTTTCTGATAAGAACCACCTCTGAAAATATCGTTTACCATGATATGGGATTTTAGGAAACCCTTTCGGGACATTTTCCTGTGCGCTTACTTAAGACATTATCATTTTCGAAGCAGATCATAACGGCGGTTTTTCATGAACCGGTTGCAATGGCAGAACCCGTATGTTATAATATTGTCAAATCAACCGAGCGGTCGGTAGAGAAAGGAAACGGAAATTTGGAAAACGGCACGAACAACAGAAGACAGGAAATCATAGAGGCTGCGATCGATTTGATCGTGGAACACGGCATAGACGCCGCTTCAATGCAGGACATCGCCAGTGCAGCGGGCATTTCCAAGGCGACGCTGTATTTCTACTTTGATTCCAAGGTAGAACTGGTGCAGACGGTATATCAGTACTGCTACAGCATGGATGCGGAAGCCTGCCGGGAAGGCATGGACGAGGAGCATACGGCCATCGACAAGCTTTGCCGGAGATTTATGAACATCATCCACTATGCGATACGGCACCCGAGGGAGTCGATGGTGGAGCGGATCTACTCCACGTCGCCTCTGTACTGCGAAAATCCGGCCGGTCTGAAGCGGGAATATTACGAGGATATCGAAGCGATCATCAGAGAAGGGATCGAAAAGAAGGAAATCAGGAACGCGGACGCCAGACTTTTAGCGACGGCGTATTACGGCATGGCCTCCCAAATCTATCTTGGCATCTGGGACGACGGCTCTCTGTGGAACAAACAGAATGCGGAGACCTGCAAAAGAATGATCATCGGCATGTTTGCTGCCGATCAGGCGCAGCAATGATGCGTCTCTTTTGGCGGACCGGGAGGGAAGACGTCAAAAGGGGCCGTATATCAAGTCACACAAAAGGAGGATGAGCTTATGTTTGAAAAACTCTTTACACCTATCCGGATCCGGGATCTGGAGCTGAGAAACCGGGTCGTCATGTCTGCCATGGGGACCCACGAAGCCGCGGAATCCGCGTCGCAGAAAGATGTGACGGACAAGCTGATCGCGTTTCATGCGGCCCGGGCGAGGGGCGGCTGCGGACTGAATACCGTAGAGGTGTCCAGCGTGGACGAGGCCAGTGCGCCAAAAGGATTTTTGTCCATCGCGCTGGACGATTATGTGCCGGGTTTCCGCAGACTCAACGATGCGGTTCATGCGGCCGGCGGCAAAACCTGCCTGCAGCTGTGGCAGGGCGGCCTGGCGGTGGCAAGCGACCGCACTGCGGAGATCCTTTTGCCGGATGCGATGCCGTTATCTCCTCAGTATACGGTTCCCGCCATTACGGAAGAACGGCTGTACGCCGTCATCGACGCCTATGGCAAAGCGGCAAAGCGGGCGGTGGATGCAGGCTTTGACTGTCTGGAATTCCACTGCGCCCACAATTACCTCCCTCACTCCATGCTGTCCGGCGGATTGAACCACAGAACCGACGGCTGGGGCGGCAGCTTTGAGAACCGCATGAAATTCCCTCTGGCGTGTATCAAAGCGATTCGGGACCAAATGCCGGAAGGAATGCCTTTGTTCATGAGGATCGGATGCCACGACGATATGCTTCCGGGCGGGCTGACGGTGGACGATGTCATCGCTTTCTGCAAGGAGGCCGGAAAGGCCGGCGTGGACGTTCTGAATATCTCCAGGGGCAATATTATGACGGCAGCCACGATGTATGAGGTCGCGCCGGTGGATATTCCCAACGGCTTCAACGTGGAAGACGCGGCGAGGATCCGCCAAGAGACGGGCATGCTGACCATGCCTTGCGGCCGCATCAACACGCCGGAACTGGCGGAATCCGTTTTGCAGGCGGATCAGGCGGATCTGATCGTCATGGCGAGGGCCCAGCTCGCGGATGCGGACTTCTGCAATAAGGCCCGGGAAGGAAAGCTGAACGACATCCGTTACTGCATCGGCTGTAACCAGGGCTGCTACGACTCCTTCACAAGGGCCCTTGCCGATCCTTCCGTGAAGCACATCGCCTGCACACGGAATCCGGCTCTTTTGGAAGAAGAGACCCTTTCCCTCAAGCCAGGCGCAAGGGCAAAGAAGGTGCTGATCGCAGGTGGCGGAGTGGCCGGTCTGGAAGCGGCCATCGATCTGAAGAAGACCGGAAACGAGCCGGTACTCTTTGAGGCTTCCGACAGCCTTGGCGGCCAGTTCCTGCTGGGCGGTGCCGCGCCGGGCAAAGCCGATTTTTATCGGGCGGGAGAAAAGATGATCCGGAACGTATATGAGCTGGGCATCGCGGTACACAAGAACACCGCCCTCACGGAAGAGACCCTTCTGGCGGAAAAGCCGGATGCCGTGATTCTGGCAACGGGTTCGGAGCCGGTTACTCTCCCGATCCCGGGCGCCGAACAGGCCGTGCAGGCCCATGACATTCTGGGAGGAGCAAAGGCGGACGCAAAGAAAGCCGTGGTCATCGGCGGTGGCCTGGTCGGCTTTGAGTGTGCGGAACTGCTGGCCAGCAAAGGCACGGAAGTGACCGTGCTGGAAATGAAGGAGCAGCTGTTTACGGATCTTGGATCCCTCCGGCAGATCGCAGCCCAGTTTGCGTTGAAGCGCCTGCCGATCACCATGATCACGCAGGCAGAGGTCAAACGGATCGAAGAGCATCAGGTCATCGCAGAGAAGGACGGAGCGGAAGTCAGCTTTGAAGCCGATCTGGCAGTGATGGCGGCAGGTTCCACGGCGCGGGATACCGCCGGACTGCGGGAAGCCTGTGAGAAGGCCGGCATTCCGGTCTATGTGACAGGCGACGCGAAGAAGGCGCCGGGGCTTGCGATCACGGCCATTCATGACGCATACCATGCGGTGCTGGATCTTTGCCGGTAGCCCTGGAGGTTTCCGGTGAATCCGTGAAATTGCCGGCCGGTCCGGCCGGCCGGCAACATGAAAAAGAAACAAATCATCATCAATCATGAGCAAGGAGGTAGTACCTATGTCATCTATCTTTGATCCGATCAAAATCGGTTCTATGGAATTGAAAAACAGGACTTTTATGGCACCTATGTCCCTGAGCTACGGCTCCCAGGACGGCGTTCCCAGCGAAGTGGAAAAGGCTTACTGGGCGGCCCGGGCCAAAGGCGGCGTCGGCTGCGTCATTACGGACGCCACTTCCGTTGATCCGAACACGCCGTACCTGGGAAACACCCTGTGTTTCCGCGATGCATCCAGCATTGCCAAACACAGGGAGCTGACCGACCTGATCCACTCCTACGGCACGAAGATCATTCCTCAGATCACCCATCCGGGGCCGGAAAGCATTTCGTCTTTCTTCGGCGTCACGCCGGTTTCCTCCAGCGGATATCTGAACTCCATGTACCAGCCTACGAGAGCGCTGACCCTGGAAGAGATTCCGGGAATCGTCGCCATGTATGCGAACGCTTCCTATCAGGCGATGGAGGCGGGCTATGACGGCATCGAACTCCATGCGGCCCACGGCTACATGCTTCTCGGCTCCTTCCTTTCCCCGCTCCGGAACACGAGGACGGACGAATACGGCGGCTCTCTCATGAACCGGGCCAGACTCCTGTTTCAGGTCGTGGACGCGATCAAGGAGAAATGCGGCAGCGAATTCCCGATCATTTTACGCGTATCCGGATCTGAAAAGCTTCCGGGCGGCAATACGGTGGAGGACATGCTGGAGCTGGTTCCGCCGCTCATCGCCCACGGTGTCGATGCCTTTGAAATCTCGGGCGGCGTACAGTATGAGGCCCCTAATAAGATCATGCCGTCCCACGGAGAGCCGGCTGCGGCCAATCTGGAAGAGGCCAGAAAGATCAAAGCCGTCAGCACGGTCCCTGTGATTCTGGTGGGCAAAATCAACCGTCCGTCCCTTGCGAAACAGCTGCTGGAAGAGAACGCTGTGGACGCGATCGTACTGGGACGGGCCCTCATCGCGGATCCGGAATTTGTGAACAAAATACAACAGGGCCGGGAAGCGGAGATCGCTCCTTGTGCAGGCTGCCTCGTCGGCTGCGTAGGCGAGCAGAGCAAACGGAGGCCCGGCTCCTGCGTCATCAATCCTTTTGTCGGCAAAGAGGGAACGTTGGCAGTGACACCTCTTTCGGCTCCTAAAAAAGTCACCGTCGTGGGAGGCGGCATCGGTGGCCTGGCGGCGGCAAAAACGGCGGCACAGCGGGGCGCACAGGTTACTTTGTACGAGAAGGAACAGAACCTGGGAGGCCAGGTCAATCTGGCAAAGCTTCCTCCTTTCAAGGAGAGCCTGCAGGACTGGATCTCTTATCTGGAACGGGAATGCGCCCGGCTGAAGGTTTCCGTCGAGCTGGGGCACACGGTAACAAAGGAAGAGATTCTCGCCGGTGATGCGGATGCGGTCATTCTGGCCATCGGCTCTGAACCGGCGGCTCTCAGCGAAGGGGAGCAGGTCTGTACTGCCCACCAGGTTCTGCGCGGAGAGGTTTCCATCCCTTCCGGCAGCGTGCTGATCGTCGGCGGCGGCATGGTTGGCCTGGAAACCGCGGAATTCCTGAACGCGCGCAAGGAAGGAGATCTGTCTCTCACCGTCATCGAGATGGCCTCTATGCTGGGTGACGGCATCGGTCCGGCCAATCTGGTGCCTTTGATGCAGCGTCTCGGCAAAGCAGGCGTCACGCTGATGCCGGATACGAAGCTCATGAGGTTGGAAAAGGATGCGGCTGTTTTGGAAACAAAGGAAGGAACGAAGACCCTGTCCGGATTTACCCACGTGGTCTATGCGGTCGGCTCCAAACCGGACGCTTCTCTCTATGAGGCGGTCAAAGACTGCGGAAAGGAAGTTTTCGTCATCGGAGACGCCAAAGAGGCGGGAAGAGCTTTGGAGGCCGTGAAAGACGGCACCATGGCTGCGCTGTCTCTTTGATCTGTAAAAGGGGCGGCGGGCTGCGGCATGCAGCTCCGCCGCCCCTTTTTTGTGCACGGCGTTTGGATCGTTTCTTCACACAATCTTCACAAAAATTGTTAGCACTCACTATTGACGAGTGCTAACAAAAGTGGTATAGTATAGACAACAAAAGGAAAGGGAACGGGAACAGGACGTGCGATAGAAACACCACCGGATCCGAAAACATCCCGCAGTTTACAAAGATTCTGTAAAGGAGCGATGATTTATGTTAATGCCAAGTGTTTTTACGAGAGATTTATTTGATGACTTTTTTGATCCTTATTACCACGGTTACAATCACAACAGTGAACTGATGAAGACCGATGTCCGGGAAACGGAGGACGGCTATGAACTCTCCATGGATCTCCCGGGAGTGAAGAAAGAGGATTTGAAGGCTGAACTGAAGGACGGATGTCTGACGATCAGCGCGACCAGCAACCAGAGCAAAGATGAGAAGGACGAACATGGCAAGTATATCCGCAGAGAACGTTACAGCGGCAGCTTCAGCCGCAGCTTCTATGTAGGCGAGGACGTGACCCAGGAGGATATCAAAGCCAAGTTTGCAGACGGAACGCTGACCCTGCAGATTCCGAAAAAGGAGGCTTTGCCAAAAGTCGAGGAAAACAAATATATCGCGATTGATGGTTAACCGCCGTTTCATCCGGGCCAGCCGCATCCTGTATGCCGGCTGGCCTTCTTTGTGGCAGCAGCCGCATTGGGATGGAACTGTTTTGGATGAAACCGCTTTTGCATGAAACGGCCGGGAGGCGTTAGTATGGCTGCAAAACGAGATTATTATGAGGTACTGGGCGTTGACCGGGATGCGGACGGAGCTGCCGTCAAAAGGGCGTACCGAAAGCTGGCGAAGCGGTATCATCCCGATGTCAATGCCGGAGACAAACAGGCGGAAGAAAAACTGAAGGAAGTCAACGAGGCCTATGAGATCCTGAAGGACCACGAGAAACGCAGGCTGTATGACAAGTACGGCAGCATGGCCTTTGAGCCGGGCTTTTCCCCGAAGGCATATGAGGAGGCTCAGCGCCGTGCCAAGGCCTATAGCCGGAACCAAGGCACAGATCGGCGGCGGAACGCAGCCTGGAATCAGGGCGGCGGATCGTTTCACTTTGAACCGGGCGGAGAGCGCTTCTTTAACGATCTGTTCAGCGGCTTTTTTGACGGAGGACAGCCGGGCTCTGCAAGAGGCGGCGACGCGGAAGCGGACGTCACCATCTCCTTTGATGAAGCGGTGCGGGGCTGCGAAAAAGACCTTCGCATCGAGAATCCGGAAAACGGCAGCATCGAAAGGATTCATGCCCGTATCCCCGCAGGGGTCGACACGGGGACCCGTGTCCGCGTAAAAGGAAAAGGCGGCACCGGCGCAGACGGAGGAAACGGAGATCTGTACCTGCGGATTACCGTGGCGGGCAAGCCGGGATATGAAAGAAAGGGCAACGACCTTTACACCACGCTGACGGTTCCGTATACGACGGCGGTTTTCGGCGGACAGGCCAGGGTGCACACCTATTACGGGGATGTGATCTGCCGGATTCAGGAGGGAACCCAGTCCGGGAGCAAAATCCGTCTGCGGGGCAAAGGTGTGCCTTCCATGAAAAAGAAATCCGTCTGCGGAGATTTATATTTGACCGTGCAGGTACAGGTTCCAAAAAACCTTACGCCGGAGGCAAAGGAAAAGCTGCGGGAATATCAAAGAGTCAGCGGTTTCTGAGAAAAAAGCCTCTAAGGCAGGGAAGCCTTTACGGGAAACGTGTCCGGGACAGCTTCTGCGTCAGCTGCCTTGGACACAGTATTTTTTTGCAATTTGGGCGGGACTGTGGTATAATACTCTTGCTTGGGCGTATAGATTGCAGCCAGGAGTCAGACTCCCGGCCGGCGAACGTTTTTTCCCAGTTCATATCAGGAGAGCAGGAAACCATGAAAAAATTCGTAGTATCGACGGATCTTCCCTATGAGATCATCATCGGTGAAAATATGATTCAGAATGTCGGCTCCTATATCCGGCAGTGTATTCCCCCATGCCGCCTCTGTGTCATTACGGACAGCACGGTCAACAAGGCTTACGCCCAGGTCGTCATGACATCGCTTATGGAAGCAGGATATCAGACGTCCAAGATCGTTTTCCCTGCCGGTGAACATTCAAAGAATCTGACGACCTACTCTAATATTCTGGAATCCATGGCGGACGAAGGACTGACCCGGTCGGACGGCGTCATCGCCCTAGGCGGCGGCGTGGTCGGCGATCTGGCCGGCTTTGTTGCGGCCACCTACATGCGGGGCATCTCCTACGTGCAGATTCCTACTACCTACATGTCGGCCATCGACGCATCGGTCGGCGGCAAGACCGGCATCAACCTGCTCTGCGGCAAGAATCTGGCCGGCGCATTCTGGCAGCCTTCTCTGGTCTTCTGCGACTACAGCACCTTTGACAGCCTTCCGGCGGTCAAGCTTCTCGACGGCGTGGCCGAAGCGGTCAAATGCGCTGTCATCTCTGAAGCGTCTCTGATCCCTAAGATCCAGGCCGGCGACTACGAATACGTCATCGAGCGCTGCGTCTCCATCAAAAAGTCTGTCGTCGAGGCGGACGAACGGGACACGGGCCTGCGCCAGCTTCTCAACTTCGGCCACACGGTAGGCCACGGCATCGAAAAACTGAGTACCTTCTCTGTTTCTCACGGCCAGGCGGTAGCCAAGGGTCTCATTGTGGAATCCCGCGCCGCCTATAAAATGGGGCTGACCGACGCCAACATCGCGCCGGAGCTTTCCGCTCTGCTCAGCGGTCTGGGCTTCGACCTTTCCGTCGGCTACTCCGCGGACGAGCTCTACCGTTATGCCCTGATGGACAAAAAAATCTCCGGCGACAAGATCTCCATGGTCATACCGGATTCCATCGGCAGATGTAGACTGCAGAAGATCTCCCTCTCGGAGCTGAGGGAATTCGTGGAATTGGGACTGAGCGAAGAGTGAGGCGGGGAGACTTCTTCAATGCGCCTCCAATGAGCTTTCCATGATCCCTGACCTGCGGGAGCCTTTCACGCTCCCAATGAAACATATATCGCGTTATACTTGCTTTTTTAAGCAACTGACCTAAAACGCCGGAATTTCCGCTTAAGCGGAAATTCCGGCGCCCTTCTTTTTTGTTCAGATTATTTATGATGGTTCTCCCACTCTTCTTTCAGCATGGAAAAAATCAGGGAATCCCGCAGGGTGCCGTCATAGATCTTGTAGGTCCTTCGCAGGGTGCCCTCGTAGGTAAAACCGCATTTTTCAATGATCCGCTGTGAGCGGCGGTTGACTTTGGATGTACAGATGCCGATCTGATCCAGCCCAAGCTCGCAAAAACCGAAGCGCAGCACTTCTCTGGCCGCTTCTGTCATATAGCCGCGGCCCCAGTGATCCTCCGCCAAATTGTAGCCCAGCTCTCGGCTGTTAGCATCCGGCCGCAGCCGATCCGGTTCCAGGGCGATGATGCCTACGACCTTTTCTTCTCCCTTGACCCGGATCGCCCAGGCCTCTGTGGGGATGAGCAGCTCTTCGATGATCTGGCGGGAATGTTCCACGCTCTTGTGAGGCGCCCATCCTGCGGGAGGTCCTACATGGGGATTCTTCGCATAGTCGTAAAGCTCTTCCGCATCATCGAGCGTAAACATCGTCAGTGTCAATCTTTCTGTCTCCAGTGTCTTCATCGTGTGTTTCCTCCTTCCGCCGGCACCGCTTTCATGGTGCGGCATGATCCCTGCGATACGGGGCGTTTCTCAGGTGCAGGGTTATTCCGTGGTACTGATGATCTCCTTGTTGGACTTGTCGATCTGGCTGACCTTCATGTTGACCGCATCGGCCGGATCCACCTCCTCCTGCAGTCCCAGCAGGTTCGGTCCCAGATAGATGGTCTTCAGCGTCTCGCCGTCCAGGGTAACCTTGCTGTATTCAGTAAAGTTCTGGCCCTTGATATAGTATTTGCCGCCGACGCTGACCACCTTCTCAATGGTGATATCCTTGACGCCCATCTTCATGCCCGCCTTTTCAAACGGATTGGTGCCGCCGTAGATATAATTCTTGCCGTAGAGCATATCATAGCCCAGCAGCTTCAGGTTGGACAGATAATCCTTCGACTTGTGGTCCACGGTCTGGTGATATTGGATCGTCGTGCCCGTGTGGATGTCCAGACGGTCGAACACCTCTGCCGCCAACTGGTAAGTGGTCAGATCTTTGTCCTCTTTTTCCATACCAAAGTTGCTCCAGATCACGTACTGGGTCTGGTACAGGTCTTTGGCGTCGTAAGATCCCTCTGTCACGTCCAGGGCCGGAATGTGGTCGCCGTACATGACCAGAATCACGTCTTCGTCGAATTCTGACAATGTTTCTGTCAGGTCTTTGACGAACTGATCCATCTCGTAAACCTGGTTGACGTAATATTCGTACTTCCATTTCAGTTCTTCGCTCGGCGCGTCGGTGACCTCGATCTTCGGATTCTTGATCAGCTGCTCCGTCGGATATTTGCCGTGGCCCTGCACGGAGATGGTATAGATATAGTCGTGGCCCTCGCTGGAATTCAGCGCGTCCATGATCTGCTCCGTTAGAATGGAATCCTTGGCCCAGTTCTTCGGCGTCTTCGGCACGTCGCTCATGTATTCCAGAGAGGTAAAGGTATCGTAGCCGATGTTGTCAAAGACTTCGTTTCTGTTGTAGAACAGGGCTCTGTGGTTGTGGATGGCGTGGGTGGAATATCCCATGGACTTCAGATCTCTGGCAATGGATTCCGCCGTCTTTTCCTTCAAAACCGACTTGAAAGGATATTCGCCCGGTCCGAAGAACTTGACGGAAAGTCCCGTCATGACTTCAAACTCGGTGTTCGCCGTTCCCGCGCCGCAGGCCGGAACCGTCAGGCTGCCGGTGGAATAGTCTTCCATCAGGCTACGGTAATACGGTATCGGATCCTCTGACAGCTCAATGTTGTTGAACAGGGTCGGGTCCACGAAGGATTCCAGCTGCAGGAACAAGATGTTGGGATGCTCCTCATCTTCGTCCGTCTCTGTCAGCTTCATGGTGCCGTCTTCTCCATACTGATCCTCGTCAAAGATGGCCTTGACCGCCTCTTCGTCGTAGCCCATCGGCTTGGAAATGCCCGTGTTGAGCCAGGTGTTGATGAAGCAATACGGCACACCGTAGTCCTCATAAGCGTAGGCCAGGTTTCCGAAGAAGGTGGACAGCACACCGATCTTCACCAGACCGAAGGTAGCTCCAAAGGTCATGGCGATGACCAGCAGGACGGCTGCGATATTCCTCTTCAGCTTCACCTCGCCCTTCGGCTTTTTCGGCGCTTTGATGAACAGTATGATCAAAGCGATGACGCCGATGACGATGCCTCCGGCGATCAAAGCGATCTCCGTCGTGGAAAAATAATTGGTCAGCAGTGTGGCTCCATCGGTGATAGCACTCAGATCCTTTACCGTAAACGGGGTCATGCGCTGGATCAGGATGACACCGTTGGTAATGCCCACGCCCATCCAAACCAGGGTGACGATGACGATAAAAAAGACCCGCCGCCGGAATACGGTCGCTATCGCCAGCATGGCAAAGATGATCATGGTGTTGTACAAAAACACCACCGGGCTTTCAAACAGAAAAACAAATCCGCCCATGCCCTTTCTTGCCAGCGTTTCTATGGCCAGATTCATCAGAAACGCCCATACCAGGCAAAAGAAAAAACTGTTGTGCAAATATTTCCTGTAAAAATTCTTCGCTTTTTCCATGGTTCCTATCCTCTTTTCTCTATTCCCTTTTGCTGAAATAATTCGCCAGATCCGCAAATTCGTCTAACGACAAGGTCTCAGCTCGCCTCTTTTCGTCTATGCCGCAGGCGGCAAGTGCCGCTTTGACGTCTTCCTTCGTTACGTTGCCTATGCCCATGAGCGAGTTGGACAGTGTTTTCCGCCTTTGACCGAATCCGGCTTTGATGCAGCGGAAAAACAGCTCTTCGTCCACAAGCTCCACCGGCTTTTCCCTGCGGATGTTCAGCCGGAGCACGGCGGAATCCACCTTTGGCATCGGCACGAAGACTTCCTTCGGCACGATGGCTACGCTGTCAACGGTGCAGTAATACTGTACGGCCACGGACAGCGCGCCGTAGCTCTTGGAGCCGGGCTGGGATTGAATCCTGTCGGCAACCTCCTTCTGCATCATGATGGTGATGCTGTCGGCCATGACGTGATTTTCCAGCAGTGCCATGATGATGGGCGTCGTAATGTAATAGGGAAGATTCCCGATGATCCGCGCCTGACGGCAGCCGGAGCTTTGAATGATCCGGTTGAGATCTGCCTTCAGCACGTCCTGATGGATGATCTCTACGTTGTCAAAGCCGCCCAGGGTCTCCCGCAAGATGGGGATCAGATTCTGATCGATCTCCACAGCCACCACTTTGGCGGCCAGCTGCGCGGCCTCCGCCGTAAGCACGCCGATACCGGGACCGATCTCTATGACCAGGTCCTCTCCGGTGATCTGAGTGGCCTCTATGATCTTATCTATGATATTCTTGTCCGTCAGGAAATTCTGTCCCAGACTTTTGGACAGCTTGAACCCGTATCGTTCTTTGATGTCCCTGATGGTGGACGGTGCATATAACTTCATTCTAATTCCTTAACCTTTTCCAAAAATTCCTCCCGGGAAATCTGAAACTGATTCAGCTTTCTGAGAAAGCTTTTGCTGTTTCCATAGCCGATGGACAGCAGGTTTCCCAGCTGCTCCCGCCGTGCCTTGGCTCTGGGTCCTCCGGCCAGCTCCCACTGGAAGAGATCTTCCTCGGTGAAGCTGCCGTCTCTGCTCCCGGAGGTGCAGTGGGCTTTTTCCAGCGCTTCGATGATATCCTCCGGCCTGGCGTTTTCCACGCCTACGTTGCCGTTTTTCAGGGCCTTCCCTTTGGGAAGAAAGGCCTGACGACAGCCGGGATATCTTTCCGCGATCTGTCTGCGTATCTTTTCCCCCGCGTAGTCGGGATCGGTAAATACGATGATCCCCTGACCTTCATAAGCCTTGTCGATCTGGGGCCAGAGGGAGTCCGGCATGCCGAATCCGTGGGTCTCTATGGTCATGGCATCCACCGCCCGCCGGATGGCCGCGGTATCGTCCCGGCCTTCCACGATGATGGCTTCTTTAATCGTTATCTTCCTGTCCCCGGTCGTCGCTTTGGTTTTCGTTTTCCTCTTGGTCTTCGTCATGATTCTGCGCTTCGTCCTCGTCGTCTAAAATATACAGGATCTCGCCCGGCTTAATCAGCCGCAGCTGGATCCGCGCCTGTTCTTCGATGTAATCCAGGTCATTGACATTCTTCAGTTCTTCTTCCAGCGCGGCTTTTTCCTTCGCCAGCGCTTTCTGCGTCGCCGCCAGCTCCTGCTGCTCAGCCCGCAAATCGAACACATTCTTGATAGACACGCCAACGACCGCTATGAGCACCAGCACGATAACGGTCAACGCGATTCTTCCTTTATTGATTCTGACTTTTTTCTTCTTCGGAGCCGCCTGTACTGCCGTACTCTGTACATGCTGGTGGCGCTCTCTTCGGTATTCTTCCAGAGATTTGCCGTCCCTTTCCCGTTCAAAATCCCGGATTCTCCCTTTTCTCCTCTTCTTCATATCCTTCATCCCTGTCGTATCGTTGTAATGAACGCTTCCTTTCGGCAACGCCGTCTGGATCGTTCGCGTTCATTATACCATGACGCTTCCGCTTTGCACAGAATCAGTCGTCATGATTCAATGAACGCTTCCTTTCGGCAACGCCGTCCGGATCGTTCGCGTTCATTATACCACAAACGAGCTTTTTCCACAACATGATGCCGCAGACCATGGCGATCATTCCGTGGAGGCTGACCACGCCGTAGGAGCCCGCGTAGAGAAATTCCGCGAACAGATATCCGGCGCACAGCCATCCGCACAGGTAAACCGCCCTGGCGGCCCGCCGCCTTTTTCCGCACCGGACGATCAGGGCGTCTCTGGCGGCAAACACCAGCATGATGGCCGCGCCGCAGCAGAACATGATCCCGCACGTGTACAGCTCCCTTCCGATCAGCTCGGTCATCTGCGCAGCCTGCTAATCCGGTCAAAGAGTTTTCCGCCGGACTTTTTCTTCGTGTAGCTCAGGCTCTCGATCTCTCCGTCCGCCACCAGCTTTCCCTCGTCCAGGTCCAGCGTCTCAATATGCAGATCTTTCCCGGAAATGATCAGCCCCTGATCATTCAGATTGGCCAGAATGGTCTCTTCATCAAAGCCTTCCACCGACGTGACCTCCGTGACGGTGATACGCTTTCGGTTTTCCATTTGAATATAGTGGTTTTCCATGGCCTTACCCTCCTCCATGACATGTGTCTGTCTGAAAAGAGTATATGCGCCGTCACGCGAAATCTTGCGGAAAACAATGAGGCAGGCAGGCTGTTGGAGCCTGCCTGCAGTTTTCTTCATTTGAGATAATCCATCAGAGATACTCAAACGGATCTACAGGGCTTCCATTGATCGTGACCTCAAAGTGGCAATGGGAACCGGTACTGTTTCCTGTATTCCCCACTTCTCCGATCTTCTGTCCCTGGTAAACCTCCTCGCCAACGCTGACGTCGATGGCGCTGCAATGGCCATAACGGGTGTGTTTGCCTCCTCCATGGTCTATCTCAATGAACAGTCCGTAGCCGCTGTACCAGCCGGCATAGGTCACAGTACCACCGTCGGCGGCTCTGATCGTCGTTCCTGTCGGGCAGGCCAGGTCAATGCCCTCGTGCATTCTGCCCCATCTCCATCCGAATTCGGACGACAAAGTGTAGCCGGAAACCGGTATGATCAGCGTGCCCGTCGGCGCCGTCTTCGGCACCGGCTTCGTTCCGCGCAGGACGATCTTCTTCACGGTCTTTTTGATCGTCTCCGTTTCCAGAACTTCCTTATCGATGATCTCGCCGTTTTCCCTGGTGATTCTGGCCGTCACGACCCGTTTGCCGTTGACGCCCTTCTGAATCACCTTTTCATCGCCTTCGTACATGGAGTCCTCGTCCCTGTACTCTGTCTTGTATTTCACCTTTTCAGCAAAGGTGCTCTTCTCCACAGTGACCACGGTCAGTGCGGAGACCGCCTTCTCTATGATCAGCTCGTCCCCTGGGTAGAGCAACTCCTCCTGAATGTCAGGATTGTTTTTCTTCAGCTCCTCATAGGTCACGTCCAGCTTCTGGCAGATATCGTAAAAGGTATCGCCCGACTGTACCGTATAGACCTGCTCCTCGTTGCCGCCGGACAGAATCGCCTTTACCGCTTTGCTGACGCTGCTGATATAGGCCAGCTTGGTGTTGTATTTTTTGATCTCAACGTCTTCCTTAAAGCTGACTTCTTCATAGGTGATGTTGTCGTCGTCCTCAAGGAACTGATCCTGCACCGTCTTCAGCACTGTCTTGGCTGCTGATTCGCTTTCGCAGGCTGCGAAGAATGTTCCTTCGATATAGATGCCGTAGGCCTCTGCCTCCATGTCTGACATGTATGTCAGCCGTTTCAACACGGTATCCACATCGTCGATGTCCTTGTCAATGATCACGGTGCTTCGGAAGGTGATGTCGTTATCCTTGTCGATCTGGATGGTGGAGCCGTATTCCTTGGTCAGTTCGTCGCTGACCAGGTCCAGGATCTTCAGCACGTCCTCCTGGTTCTTCACATAGCCCAGGGCTCTGCCGTTATAGGAATACTCAAAGCCGGTGAAATGGTTGAACAAAGCCACCATGGCAATGGCCACCAGAACGGCTCCCGCGAAGTGGCCCAGCAGGCTCTTTTTCTTCCCCTCCAGCTTTTTTCTGTTCTCATGGATGAACTTGGCCAGATGATAGTGACAGATCAAAATCAGTCTGTCGATCCGCATCTGCAGGTTGTCGTGGCAGGTCACGATGGCCGCGGCGCCGCTGACAATACCGGCCCACAGCGCGGCCATGCGCTGATCAAAACGGACCTGCGCCTGGTCATGCCAGGTAATCACCCCCGCAGCAGCATCCGTTATTTTTCTAAGCTTCTTTTCTTTACCCATACTTCCGCCTCTTCCGTGCGCTGTCTGATACAGGAACACCTTTCTCCAAGATCGGTAATACCGGTATCCTTGCACTTTTCACAGGCGTATTTGATATCGGTGTAGTCCATCTCATAGTTATTTTCTGTCAGAAGAACTGCCCGCTCCGCAGACAATTTATCCATAGAAGCTCTGATTCGTCTCCCCTCTTCTTCAGCGTTGCCCATGATCAATGCTTTAGAAAGCTGTGAACTGGTACTGCGTATTTCATCGTCCAGCTCCCGAATCCGCGGCAGTTTTTCATAGATCTCCTGTTTTCTGGCCTCCGCCTCCCGTGTAGCCTTTTCTCTCAGGAAATCATAGTATTGATTCAGTACCGCCTGGGTCACAACGATCTTCTTATTAACGTCTACGCCTTTCTTTTCCGCTTCCTTTCGCCAGTTTTCTAAAACCTTGTTAACATAGTTGAAGTTGGGACTTGAAATACCGGCTGTCTTTGTACAGGCTTCCAGTACCCGTTCCATGGTGTATCCCATTTCCCCGAACCAGACGTCCATCATGTTCCTCTCTGCTTCCGTGGCGTTCCTGGTAAAGCCCAGCGCCCGGAGGACTCTCTTGTAGCGGTAGTACCGTTCGTCCTCCTCTTGCAGCTTTTCGTTGACCTGATCCGTGGTCATGAGGCCGTCTCTGGCCCATCCGGAAACCACCGTTTCCATGTAGTTGAGGCTTGTCTTATTTCTGTCTACAGAATATTTTACCGCAAAGCAAACCACCTCCGGCGTCGCGCCGTAGTCGGAAAGCCAGGACAGGATACGGGTCAGCTCTGAGGAGCTCAGTCCCCTTCCCAGGGTCTGCTCGATGGAGGTAAACATGGCCTTGACCGCCTTGTTGCCGAAGACGTTGTCCTTCTTCGCCTTTTCCGGCTCTCCCTTGGCAGGCCCCTTGTGCTTGCCGTACAAAAGCTCTTTTAAATTGATAAACTCGACGGCAAAATCTCTCTGGCCGCCTTCCGTCAGATAACGCTTTCTGATGACGCCCATTTTTTCCCAGTAATCCCAGGCGTCCATGATTTTTTGTTCGGATACAGACAGCTGCCTGGCCATCGCCTCCGTGCTCATCTCCAGCCCGTGTTCCGCGTAGGACAGGGCGTAAAGATACACCTTGACAAAGACTCCGTCAGCTCCTGGCATATACTCGTTGATGAATATGTTTTCCACCTTCGTGTCGAGCAGGTAAAAATCTCTTGTCTTTTCCTTGATAAAATTCATCTGTTTTTACTTTCCTCACACCTCTTCTTTTTGATGCATCTCCCGATTCAGGTCGGAGAGCAGCGCGTCTACGTCGATTCCGTGGCCGTCCGCCGCCTGCCGCAAGGTCTCGTTTACGGCGCCGGGACAGCCTGAGCACAGCAATCCATGTCTCTCAAATACCGCTTCCAGTTTGTCATCCGTGTCCATGTCCAAGATGTCACAGACCAGCATCTCTTCCGTAATTTTCATGTTCATTACCCTTCTTTCCAGCCTGAAGAATGAGCGTTCCTCCCCACAATCAGGCCATGTCGCTGAATTTGGTATATCTCGCTACCCAGGTCAGATCAAAGGTCTCCGTAGGTCCGCTTCTGTGCTTTGCCAGGTTGACCTCGCAGATCCCGGGTTTTTCTGAATTGTCTTTGTTGTAGTAATCATCTCGATACAGGAACAGGACCATGTCGGCGTCCTGCTCGATGGAGCCGGATTCACGCAGGTCTGACAGTATCGGCCTGTGGTCCTGCCTCTGCTCCGGCGCTCTGGAAAGCTGGGAAAGCACCAGGACCGGGCAGTCCATCTCTCTGGCGAGCAGCTTCAGGTATCTGGAAAGATTGCTGATCTCCTGCTGTCTGCTGTCGGTCTTGCCCTCCCCCTTCATCAGCTGAAGATAGTCCAGGATGACCAGATCCAGGCCCTTTTCGACCTTCAGCCGCCGGCATTTGTTCTTCATTTCCAGCACGCTGATGCCGGGCGTATCGTCGATGTATATCTTTGTCTTTGACAGAGAGTCCAGAGCCATATTGATCCGATCCCAGTCTCCCCGCTCGATATTGCCGGTCTTCAGTTTCTGCATTTCCACCCGGGATTCCATGGCCAAAAGCCGCTGGCCCAGTTGGGCCTTGGACATTTCCAGGCTGAACAGCAGCACGGAGGCGCCTGACTTGATCGCCGCGTTCTGGGCGATGTTCAGGACAAAGGCGGTCTTTCCCATGGCCGGCCGGGCCGCTATGATGACCAGGTCCGACTTCTGCAAGCCGCTGGTCAGTTCGTCCAGCCTCTTAAATCCGGTGGACAGTCCGATGACCTGGCCCTGGGTCTGGATCGCCCGGTCGATCATGGACACGTTTTCCAACAGTACCTCTTTGATGGGGGAGTAGTCGCTCTTCTGTCCCCGCTGGGCGATCTCGAAGATGCCCTTCTCCGCGTAGTCCAGGATTTCCGAAGCGTCCATGGACTCTTCATATCCTTTTTCTCTGATGTCCTCGGCCGTTTTGATCAGTCTCCGCATAGCCGCCTTTTCCGCCACGATCCGGGCGTATTCCGCTGCGTTGACCGTAGACGGCGCTTCCGACGACAAGCTGCTGATATAGACTCTGCCGCCGACCATTTCCAGAGACTGCCGCTTCTTCAGTTCGTCGCAGACGGTGATGATGTCTACGGATATATTCATTCTGAACAGCTCCACCATGACGTTGAAGATCTCCTTGTGGGCAGCGTCGTAAAAATCGTCCCCGGTGACTACGTCGATCACGTCAGCCAGAGCGTCCTTGCTCAACAACGCCGCGCCCAGAACGGACTTCTCCGCTTCTGTGTTATGGGGCGGAATTCTCTCTACCATGCTACCTCTCCTTCCGCTCAGTCAGTGACCTGCACGCTCAGCTTGCAGCTGACCTCCGGATAGAGCTTTACTCCGATCTCAAAGGTCCCGATATTCTTGATCGGGCTGTTTAGCTGAATCTTCTTTTTGTCCACGTTGAGGCCGGTCTGCTCTTTGACCGCTTCCGCGATGTCCTTGGACGTGATGGAGCCGAACAGGCGGCCGCCTTCGCCGGACTTGGTCTTGATGACGATTTTGGCTTCTTCCAGCTTCGCGCCCAGTTTCTGGGCTGCGGCCTTTTCCTCCGCCTTCTTCTGGGCCATCAGCTCCTTCTGCTTTTCCAGGCTTCTGATATTGCCCTGGGTCGCCTCTGTGGCATAGCCCTTCGGCAGAAGCATGTTTCTGGCGTAGCCGTCGCTGACTTTTACAATATCTCCCGCTTTACCGGTCCCTTTTACGTCTCTATTTAAAATTACAATCATGTCTTTTCCTCCTTAATTTTTTATCATGTCAAGTACCTGGGATATGGCTTCCTCCGGCGTGCACGCCACCTGGGCTCCTGCCGTGGTCAAATGTCCGCCTCCGCCCATGCGTTCCATCAGCACCTGGACGTTGATGTCTCCGAGGGATCTGGCGCTGATTACCGTCCTGCCCGTCTCCGTCCTGCCCGCGACAAAGGACGCCTTGATGCCTTTGATGGTCAAAAGCTCGTCTGCCACCTGGGAATTCAGGACCTGGGCGTTCTCATTCCATCCGTCGGAGATGGAGGTGGCGATGCCTTCCTCGTGGAAATCCGCAGCGGCGATGCACCTTGCCCGTACTTTAAAAGCTTCCATATCTGTCTGAAAAAACCGTTTCACCTCTGCGGTGTCTGCCCCTGCCCGTCTCAACCAGGCGGCGGCTTCAAAGGTTCTCACGCCGGTCTTTACGGCGAATCGGTTGGTATCCACGGTCATACCCGCCAGAAGGGCTTCCGCTTCCAGCTTGACCAGGGTCTTCTTCGGGGCGGCGTACTGCAGGATTTCGCTGACCAGCTCCGCCGTAGAGGAAGCATAGGACTCGATATAGGAAAGGGTCGGCGCCGCTACGCATTCCTCCGCCCTCCGGTGGTGGTCAATGACCACGATCCGATCCGTCAGCTCCAGCAGCCTGGCGTTTTCGGAATAGCTCGGGCGGTGGGTGTCCAGCAGCACCACCAGCGTATCCTTGTCCGTGATGGCCTCCGCCTTTTTATTATTGATAAACTGATAGTTTTCTGTTGCTTTCGCCTGCCGGTAGATCACCTGCAGGGAATCATTGACGTTGTTGATGACGATGTATGCGTCTCTGCCGATGGTCATGCACATCCGGTAAATACCCAGGGCAGAGCCGAAAGCATCCATGTCGGAATTGGCGTGCCCCATGATGACCACCCGTTTGGACTGGTCGATCAGCTGCTTCAGCGCGTGAGCGACCACGCGGGACTTGCCTTTGTTTCCCTTTTCAACGGTCTGCAGCTTTCCGCCGTAGTATTCCACCTTGCTGCCCTGCTTGATGACAGCCTGGTCGCCGCCCCGTCCCAAAGCCAGGTCCAGCGCCGCATTGGCGTACTCCTCTGTTTCGATCAGGTTTTTCCCACAGATGCCGATGCCGATGCTGAGGCTCATAGGAAAATCCGCCTCTG
>CAZGED010000002.1:0-34360 GCA_964525085.1 uncultured Senimuribacter sp. | reverse complement strand
CCATGGGCCTGGAAATCGGCACATCCATCTTAGACGAGGAAAACATCGGCCTGGCCGGTGAGCTGCTGAAGAAGGCAGAGCGCGCGGGGGTCAAAATGCTTTTGCCGGTAGACGTGGTCTGCGCGGAGCACTTTGATAATGACGCTCCGTCAAAGGTGGTCAGCCGGGACGCCATGCCTGCGGATATGATGGGTCTGGACATCGGTCCCGACACCGTAGAGCTGTACAGAGAAGCGCTGCGGGAAGCGAAGACCATCGTCTGGAACGGCCCTATGGGCGTGTTTGAAATGCCGGCCTTTGAAAAGGGAACAAAGGCAGTGGCGGAGATTCTGGCGGCCAGCGACGCGGTGACCATCATCGGCGGCGGGGATTCTGCCGCGGCTGTCGAGCAGTTCGGCCTGGCTGACAAGATGACCCATATTTCCACCGGCGGCGGTGCTTCGCTGGAATTTTTGGAGGGCAAAGTTCTGCCGGGCATCGCGGTGATTGAGGAGAAGTAGAAGGGAAGGATCGAAATGAGAATACCGTTCATTTGCGGCAATTGGAAAATGTATAAGACGAAGGAAGAAGCCGCTGCCTTTGCCGCGGCGTTCCGCAGGCTGTATGAGGAAGCGGACACGGATATCGCGGCCGCCATATGCGCACCGTTTACCCAGCTGGACACACTGAAAGAAGCGTTCGCAGGCACTCGTATCGGCGTAGGCGCCCAGAATGTTCATTTCGCAGAGGAAGGCGCCTATACTGGGGAAATCTCGGCTGCCATGCTGCAGGAGATCGGCGTCGATTACTGCATCGTGGGCCATTCTGAACGGCGCCAGTACTTCGGGGAGACCGACGAAACCGTCAATCTGAAGCTGAAAAAGCTGTTTGAAACTACGGATATCATTCCGATCCTCTGTGTCGGCGAGAACTTGGAGCAGAGGGAAGACGGAGCGGCGCAGCTGATCGTGGGAGGACAGCTGACGGCCGATCTTGAGGGGATCTCCGCAGAGAATGCGGCAAAGCTGGTTATCGCCTATGAACCTGTCTGGGCTATCGGAACCGGAGTGACCGCCACGCCGGGACAGGCCGAGGAAATGTGCGCCTTCATCCGCAGTGCGCTGGAGGAACTCTACGGCGAGGACGTGTGCGACCAGGTGATCATTCAGTACGGCGGCAGCGTCAAACCGGAAAACGCCACGGAGATCATGAACATGGATGAGATCGACGGCGCCCTGGTAGGCGGAGCCAGTCTGGATGCGGCGAAATTTATGCAGATTATCAACTTTTAAAGATAAAATGCTTGATTTTTACCGTTTCTTATGATACAGTTAAATGGTTGAAATTAAAGCGCTCGGCTTAAGGAGGGATAAGATGAAAACCGCTCTGATGATATTGTTGGCGATTGCCAGTATCATTATTATCGCAAGCGTCCTGCTGCAGTCAGGCAACAGCGACGGCTTGTCAGGATCTATCGCGGGCGGCGCGGAGCAGTTGTTCGGAAAAAAGAAGAGCAAAGGCTACGAAGCAATCCTGAGCAAGGTCACGATTGTTTCCGCTGTGCTGTTTATCGTGCTGTCGATTGCCATCGTCGCGATATTTTAAGGTGTCAATATTTTAATTGAATTTTTTATATTCGCTTGAGGGTTGTAAGAGGCGCTTGGTAAGTGCCTCTTAAACTGCTTTTTTAAACAAAGCGAAGAAGGAGGTATTATTTATGAGTTATGTTGCTCCTGTCGCTGCTGTTATCGGCTTGATTGTGGCATTTTGTCTGGCATCGTGGATCAGCAAGGCAGACGAAGGAACTGACAGAATGAAAGAAATCGCGGGTTACATCCGTGAGGGAGCTATGGCTTTCCTGAAGAGAGAATACAAGACCATGGCCATCGTAATCGTTGTACTGTTCCTGTTGATCGGATTCGGCCTGCAGAGCTGGACAACCGCCGTTCTGTACGTATGCGGCGCACTGCTGTCCGTACTGGCCGGATTCTTCGGAATGAACGTCGCGACCAAAGGCAATGTAAGGACTGCCAACGGGGCAAGAGAGTCCGGCATGCCGAAGGCTCTGAAGATTGCCTTCCGCTCCGGCGCCGTCATGGGTCTGTGCGTGTCCGGCCTGGGTCTTTTGGGACTCGGCGTGGTGTTCTGCGTTTTAGATCTGGCTACGGTCAGAGAATGCGTGACCGGTTTCGGACTGGGCGCTTCCTCTATGGCGCTGTTTGGCCGTGTCGGCGGTGGTATCTATACGAAGGCCGCTGACGTAGGAGCTGACCTGGTAGGTAAGGTAGAAGCCGGCATCCCGGAGGACGATCCGAGAAACCCTGCCGTTATCGCTGACAACGTGGGTGACAACGTAGGTGACGTAGCCGGCATGGGCTCTGACCTGTTCGAGTCCTACGTAGGCTCCATTATTTCCGCCATCACACTGGCTGCCGCTGCTGTGGCAAACGCACCTGAAACGGCAACGTTCACGGAAGCGACCGCGGCGGTATTCCCGCTGCTGTTGTCCGCGATCGGCATCATTGCGTCCGTTCTGGGCATCCTGATGGTAAGAGGAAATGAAAACACCAATCCTGCAGCATCTCTGAATATGGGTACATATATCAGCGGTGTGATCGTCATCGTATGCGCACTGCTGCTGAGCAAGAATCTGCTGGGTGATTTCACCTATGCGTTTGCGATCATCGCCGGCCTGATCTGCGGTATCGCGATCGGTAAGATTACAGAAGTATATACTTCCGGTGACTATAAATCGGTACAGAAAATCGCAGAGCAGTCTCAGACCGGTTCCGCTACTACGATCATCAGCGGTCTGGGCGTAGGAATGATGTCCACGCTGTGGCCGATCCTGCTGATCTGCGTCGCTACCTTTGTGGCATACAAGTTTGCCGGAGTATACGGCATTGCGCTGGCTGCCGTAGGTATGCTTTCCACAACCGGCATGACGGTTGCCGTTGATGCTTACGGCCCTGTATCCGATAACGCCGGTGGTATCGCAGAAATGTCCGAACTGCCTCACGAAGTCCGTGAGATCACGGATAAGCTTGACGCGGTAGGCAACACGACGGCTGCGATCGGCAAAGGCTTTGCTATCGGCTCTGCCGCTCTTACAGCACTGGCTCTGTTCGTATCTTACGCTGAGGTAGCAGGCATCACAAACAGCGGCGTAAGCCTGTTGGATCCTATCGTCATTATCGGTCTGTTCATCGGCGCTATGCTGCCGTTCCTGTTCTCCGCCATGACGATGAACTCCGTAGGCAAGGCTGCTAACCAGATGATCGAAGAAGTCAGAAGACAGTTCAGAGAAGACAAGGGCATTATGGAAGGTACTTCCAAGCCTGATTATGCAAGATGCGTAGACATCTCCACGGGCGCTGCGCTGAAGGAAATGATCGTTCCGGGCCTGATGGCTATCATCGCTCCGCTGGCTGTAGGCTTCATCCTGGGCGCTGAAGCGCTGGCAGGCATGCTGGGCGGTGCGCTGTCCGCAGGCGTACTGATGGCTATCATGATGTCCAATGCCGGCGGCGCATGGGATAACGCGAAGAAGTACATTGAAGAAGGACACTATGGCGGCAAGGGCAGTGAGCCACACAAGGCGGCTGTCGTTGGCGACACCGTAGGCGATCCGTTCAAAGATACTTCCGGTCCGTCCATCAACATTCTGATCAAGTTGATGACCATCGTATCTGTCGTATTCGCACCGTTATTCGGAAGCGGATTTTTAGGCTAATTCATTCAACTTTCACCAAAGGCTTCGCTGCGGCGGAGCCTTTGATTGTATTATGACCTAACCCAATGAGGCCGAGTGAAACGAAGGACGAATTGCAGGTAGGTCAAATGCAAGGATTCCCCAAGAGAGCGAGAGCGAAGCGCGAAGCTGGATTGGAAGGAATCCACGGCAGACCTAACCCAATGAGGCCGAGTGAAGGAGGAGCCATATGGCCAAAAAAGAAAAAGAGATCAAGACAAATGCGGTGCGCATGGTAGCGGCAAAAAACCTGCCCTATCAGCTTCACACCTACGACGCACCGGAAGGTTTTCTGGACGGAGTATCTGTAGCGGAGCAGACCGGCCAGGACCCGGACAGGGTATACAAGACTCTGGTGCTGATCGGCCACAGCAAGGAGCATTATGTCTGTGTGATTCCGGTCGCCTGTGAACTGGATCTGAAAAAGGCGGCGAAGCACTTCGGCGAAAAGAACATAGAGATGATCCATGCCAAAGATATCACGAAGGTGACGGGATACATCAAAGGCGGATGCTCGCCGGTAGGCATGAAAAAACAGTTTCGGACAGCGATCCATTCTGCGGCAGAATCCCTTCCGACGATTTGTGTCAGCGGCGGCAAGGTGGGGCTACAGATGGAGCTGGAACCGAAGGCTCTGGCGGCGCTGGTCGGAGCCGATTTTGCGGATCTGATAAAGGAGTAAAGGAAAGGAACCGAAAAAGATCATGAATGTCAGACGGGCAGAAACGGGCGATTTAGACCGGATCATGGAAATTTATGCTTATGCCCGCGGTTTTATGGCAGAAACGGGGAATCCCAACCAGTGGACCGGCGGCTATCCCCAGCGGGAGCTGGCGGAAGAGGATCAGCGGAAGGGAGAGTTGTACGTGATGGAAGTGGAAAACCGCATCTGCGGTGTGTTTACCTTTCCGATAGGTCCTGATCCCACCTATGCTGTCATAAAGGACGGTGCGTGGCCGGAAGAGGAGACGGAGTATGGAACGATTCACCGGATTGCCGGGGATGGCAGCGTTCACGGACTTCTTTCGTGCTGTGTAGATTTTTGTTTCCAACTGGTGGATGTCATCCGCATCGACACCCACGAGGACAACAAGATCATGCAGCGTCAGATCGAAAAGATGGGTTTTCTCTACTGCGGAATCATACAGAGCAGAGACGGATCTCCGCGGCTGGCTTACGAGCTGCAGAGGGTGGGCCGAGGCAAAACCGGTTGAATCATGTCCGGTGTGAACTTGACTCATCCTGCTCATTCGTCACATTTTCCATATTTTCCACATTTGCTGCATTTGTCACATTGTCTCAGCTGGCTTCGCCGTAAAAGGCGAAGCCGCTTTTGTATAGGACGCTGGGGGCGGGGCGCTGGGGCGTTTTCTTTTTGGTCAATCCCGTTTTCCAATGAAAACATTTTTGATGATTTGGAAAACAAAAAGGCCAACGGACTGCAAAATATTGGAATAAAGGCTGTTTTTCGGGCGGATCACGTGGAAAAAAGTCCAACTGTTACAGGTTTTCATCGAAAAACCGAGCCCAAACCTGAAAGTGTTTTCCCGATTTTCCAATTATGTTTTCCATGGAAAACCTTTTGGCAAATTTGGAAAACGCACACCGCCGCAGGCTACTGCACAGGCCACCGGGCAGGCTACTGCACAGGCCACCGGGCAGGCTACCGCACACCGCCGCAGGCTACTGCACAGGCCACCGGGCAGGCTACCGCACACCGCAGCCGCACCGCCGCAGGCCGCAAGGTGTTTAACAACGCGACCCTACGGGCGGAACGCCCTGCGGACGAAAGGACGAAAGTAAGAGATTCGTAAGGAAATCATGAAAAAATCTTAACCTCTGCTTAACTGCCAGTTAAGAATGATCCTGTAGAATAGAGTCAGAATTCGAAAGGAAGAGGTATGGATTATGAATATCATCATTTTGACAGGGCGTTTCGGCATGGGCCACGTGAAAGCCGCCGAAGCCATCAAAGAACAGATCTTGACAGAAAAGCCGGCCGTCAGTGTAGAAATCATCGATTTCATCGATTACATGTTTCCGGCCGTCAGCAAATATATCTACAAAGTTTTTCATCTTCTCGTAGGCAGCTGCAGCAGCCTGTACAACACCATAAACAAAGCCGCGGGCAGCAGCCATGCGGTGCCTCTGAAGACCGCCATGACCCATAAAATAGACAGACTCATGGCCGATTACCGTCCGGACTGCATCGTCGTGGCCTTTCCGGTCTGTTCCCAGTACATATCCGCGTACAAGCGGATCCGCCGCTGCAGAGTGCCTCTCTATACTTACATTACCGACATTACCGTCCATGCCGAGTGGATCGCTCCGGCTACAGATCGATATTTTGTCGGCGATGTGACCACAAAAAACACGCTTCTCTCCAACGGTGTTCCGGAAGAAAGGATCACGGTCAGCGGTATACCCGTGCTGCGACGCTTCCGTCAAAGGGTGTCCGTCGGAGACTTCGGCCGGACCTGCGGCCGGAAGAAGAAGGTGCTTCTCATGGGCGGCGGCCTGGGGCTGCTGCCATCGTCAGAAGGTCTTCTGCAGATGTTGAACCGTCAGGAAGATATAAAGACCACGGTGATCTGCGGCCATAACGAAAAGATGCTGGCCATGGTCAGAGAAAAATATCCCGCCATCGACGCCGTCGGCTGCACCGACCAGGTGGACAAGTACATGAGGGAGGCGGATCTGCTCGTCACCAAGGCCGGCGGTTTGACTACCTTTGAGGCCATCGCCGCAGGCACACCTCTGTATATCATCCGGCCGTTTCTGGAGCAAGAATTCGGCAACGCCCGATATATCGAAAACCACAATATCGGCGGAGTTCTCTGGGACGAGCGGGCCGACGAAGGGGAGGAGCTGCTGCGTCTTCTCTCTGAGGATCAGCTTTTGTGCCAGATGCGGGCCAACATGGAGAGACTGCAGCAGGACTTCGCACCGTGCCGGTTCTTCCAGGGATTAAAGAAGAAAGAGGGGGAGAAGCGATGCGGCTGAAGATAAACGGTAAGACCCTCGCGGTTGCGGCTATGGCCGCGGGGGCATACAGCTTTTTCCCCTCCGAGGCTGAGAAGTGGAGGTACAGAATGGATGACGGAGAGCGGCAGAAGAACATCTATCTGACCTTCGACGATGGTCCAGGTCCGCACACCGGGCAGCTTCTGGATCTGCTACGGACCTATGAGATACGGGCTGCTTTTTTCGTGGTGGCGGAATCTGCCGCCGCCTATCCGGAACTGATCGACAGAATGGCGGCGGAAGGCCATTTGATCGGACTCCATTCCCTGGATCACAGCAGCGCCATGCTCCAGACGCCGGGACGGACCCGGGCCGACCTGATCGAAAGCGTTTGCATTTTGCGGGAGCTGGGCGTAAAGCCGGAGTATTACAGGCCGCCATGGGGACACGTGAACTGGGAGACTCTGCGGCAGATCAAAAAGCTGGGCCTGCGGGTAGTCCTGTGGCACGTGATGGTCCAGGACTGGCAGGATAATATGACGGAAGAGGAGATCCAGTACAGGCTGTTGAAACGAACCGGCAGAGGCGACATCGTATGCCTCCACGACGGGCGGGGCAGAAAGGAAGCCAACGAGACAATGGTGCGCGCTCTGGGAGCCACGGTTCCTGTCTGGCTGGAGGAGGGATGGCAGTTTAAGCGGATCGACGAGGCCGAAAAATTCCGGCGGGCCGGCGGGGTCGAAAAAAATCGGCGGGCCGGCGGGGCCGTGAGGCTGCAACAGGGCCGCCGGCCATGAAAGGTTTTCTGAAAAACGGCGGGCTGTTCCTGCTGCTGGCGGCTCTGACGCTGTGGATGATCGGAAAAGAGACTGACCCGAAGCAGATTCTGGACGCCGTCACGGGAGCCCAAAAGCTGTGGCTGCTGGCGTCGGTGGCGGCGTCGGCCCTGTTTCTCTGCTGCGAGGGACGCAATCTGACCCGCCTGCTGCGCGCTTCCGGCTGTCAGGCGATCCGGATCGGAAAAGGACTCCACTACGCGTGCGTCGGATTCTTCTTTAGCGCGGTGACGCCTTCCGCGTCAGGGGGCCAGCCCATGCAGCTGTACAGCATGCACCGTGACGGCATCGATTTGGCCAACGGCAGCCTTGCCCTGCTGGGCGAGCTCCTCAGCTTCCAGTTGGTCAGCGCCACGCTGGCGGCCGGCGGTTTCCTGCTGCAGCGGCGTTTTTTGGCGGAGCAGCTGGGCAGGGGACAGTATCTCCTCCTTGGCGGCATGGGCCTGAATCTGGCCGCGTCGGCCTTTCTTCTCCTGCTTCTTCTGCGGCCGGGCGCGGTGAGACGGCTGAGCGGTCTCATCGTAAAGCTGATCTCTCGCTTCAGCCGGAAGCAGGGTCAAAGGGCGGAAGCCGCTCTGGGTGTCCAGCTGGCCGAGTACGAAGGCGGGGCGGCGCAGCTTCGGCGAAGTCCCGTTTTGATCGTCAGAACCCTGATGACGACGCTGCTGCAGCTGACGGCCATGTACGGCTCGACGTATCTCGTGTACCGGGCCATGGGATTCGGCAACTGGGGCTTTCCGCAGGTAATGGCCCTGCAGGCCGTCCTCAGCGTCTCCGTGTCGGTATTGCCCCTGCCGGGGGCCGTAGGGGTCAGCGAAGAGGTGTTTCTGCTTTTGTTCAGAGCGGCTATGCCGGGAAAGACAGTCAGGGTCTTCATGGTCCTGTCACGGACGGTCAGCTTCTATCTGCCCGTGATGGCGGCCGGCATCCTGACGGCAGTCACGGGATCCGTCTCGGGAAAAAGAGGAAAAAGATTGACAAATCCATAAAAAGAGTATATCCTTAAAATCAGCTGGGGGAGCTTTCGCTGAGAATGGTTTTTGCCAGACCCTTAAGACCTGACGCAGTTAATGCTGCCGTAGGGAAGCGATTTGTTCATATGACAGAAGGATAGGTAGATCCGGTTCCCCTCCAAATTTTCAAGTGGAGGTTTTTTTATGTTTGAAAACTTACAGGGATTCTTTGAATCCACCCTTGGGCAGGCCATCGTGATTCTGATTATCGCGGTGTTCTTCCTTTTGATCGTTATTCCGACGGGAAAACAGAAGGGAAAGAAGGCGGATCCCAAGACGATCACCATTTCCGCCCTGCTCATCGCTTTGGCCGTCGGCCTGGGGCAGCTCAAGCTCTTTGAGATGCCATACGGCGGCACAGTTACCGTCTTCTCCATGCTGCCCATCGCTCTGTGCGGCTATCTGCTTGGCACCCGCAGAGGCGTTATGGCCGGTATGTGCGTGGGATTTCTGAATCTGATCTTCGGCCCGTACGTGATACACCCGGTCCAGCTGCTGGTGGATTATCCCTTTGCCTTCGGCGCCCTGGGACTTGCCGGTGTCTGTGCGGGGAGAAAAAACGGGCTGGTCAAGGGCTATCTGCTGGGACTGGTGGGACGATACGTCTGCGCGGTGGTTTCCGGCATCGTATTCTTCGGTTCCTATGCGCCGGAAGGCTTCAACGCCGTCACATGGTCTTTGTTCTATAATTTTACATACCTTGCGGCAGAAGGGGTGCTGACCGCCATAATTATTTCGCTTCCGCCGGTAAAGAAAGCGTTAGAAGGGTTGAAAAAGCAAGTCTAGTGTGTTATATTATTAACAAGGAAAAATCCATGATTATGGAGAAAGGGAGAACTGCTAAAATGTACGAGAATATTAAGTATGAAGTAAGAGACGGAATCGGATATGTTACGATCAACCGTCCGAAGGCGATGAACGCTCTGAACATGGACGTTCTGGGTGAACTGTATGACGTATTTACCAAGATCGAAGGAGACGACGAAGTTAAGGCTGTCATCCTGACCGGCGAAGGCAAGGCTTTCGTTGCGGGCGCAGATATCGCGCAGATGCATCAGCTGACTGCTCTGGAAGGACGTCAGATGATGATCATGGGACATAAGGTCATGAACCTGATCGAGGCGGTTGAGAAACCGGTTATCGCCGCAGTAAACGGCTTTGCCCTGGGCGGCGGTTGCGAACTGTCTATGGCCTGCGACATCAGAATCGCATCCGAAAAGGCAAAATTCGGCCAGCCTGAGGTTGGTCTGGGTATCATTCCTGGCTTCGGCGGCACCCAGAGACTTGCGAGACTGGTAGGCAAAGGCATGGCAAAATACCTGATCATGACCGCCGAAATGATTCCTGCGGCGGAAGCGTACAGGATCGGTCTGGTTGAGAAGGTAGTGGCTCCGGAAGAGCTGATGGCAGAGGCCGAAAAGGTCGCGAAGACCATCGCGTCCAAGGCGCCGATCGCGGTTGCTACCGCAAAGTCAGCGATCAACAACGGCTACGACATGGATATGAAGTCGGCCAGCAAGTTCGAGATCGAGACCTTCACCGCCGCGTTCGGTTCCGAAGACAAGACCGAAGGCATGAGCGCGTTCCTGGAGAAGAGAGCGCCGGAGTTCAAGAACAGATAGAACGGCTCGCGCAGTAAAAACAGTACATATCAAAAGCGGATCTTTCAGATCCGCTTTTGATATGGCTGTTTTTTTTGTGTTATCTCTGCTTCTGATCCATATCCCTCGACAAGATGATCAGTAGTCTGCCTTCGGTAAAGCTGATCACAGCCTCATCTTCGACGATCTCGTTGCTGACGCCCAAGGTGGTGTCATTGGTCAGAAAATGGCCGGTAAGAGGGTATTTGACCCCTCTCAGGGTCACGCCGCGGGCAAAGGATCCGTAGCTGATGATGCCTATATAAGGGTAGGGGTTGGCCGGGATCTTGATGGTGCCGGGGGAAACCATGAACACGCAGTTCTGCCCGTCGACATAGGCCAAATGCTCCAGTTTGCCGCAGTATTTCGCCAGCATGCCCAGGTTGCCCATGGTGTGGTCCAGCCGCCCGCCCAGGCCGCCGAGAACCGTGATGTGGCGGAAACCCTTTGATACGGCCAGATCGATGGCGGCTTCGCTGTCGGTCATGTCCTTTTCCATGGGAAGGACGATGATGCCCGGAAAGTTCGGCCGCGGCGAGGAATCGTAGTCTCCGATGAGGTAGTCCGGGGCAAGACCCAGCCGCCGGGCGACGGCAAATCCCCCATCGGCGCAGATGACGGTGGAGAACTGCGAGTAGTCCAGTCGGACAGAATTTAAGTGCTCCACGTGGGAAGTTATAATCAGCGTTTTAGTTGTATTAGTCGTATTTGTCATAGGAAATCTCCGAATTCAATTGTATTTGTCCAGTAAATATTATATAATAATTTGAGGAATAATAAAATAGTTTAAAAGGAGTTTTGCATGAATAACAGTATCATACAGGAAAAATCATCGGAGATCCGAGCCATCGCCAGAAATGCTCTTCGGCAAAACTGGACCAGTGTGGCAGTCGCCATGGCAGTGTATTATCTGCTGACGACGACGATTCCTTCTCTGCTGACGGAAGTCATGCCTTTCGGCGTGATTCGGGAATATAACGAAATGATGGACCTGTCCGTGGAGCTTCCTTATCTGACCGGCTTGTACAGTTTTGTGCTGAAAGGTGCTTTTTCACTGGGAATGTGCAGCTTTCTGCTGTCCTTCTTCCGGTCCCGCGACATCAATCCGGGATATATTTTTAACGGTTTTGAGCATTTTGTGAAGGCATTCTGTCTGTCCTTTATGACGGGACTGTTCACCTTCCTGTGGGGAATGCTCCTGGTGGTGCCGGGCATCATCGCGTTGATCCGCTACAGCCAGGCGTTCTTCATTCTGGAGGATCATCCGGAAATGGGTGTCATGGAGTGCATCGCGGAGAGCAAGCGGATCATGACAGGCAACAAAGCCAGATATTTTTGCATGCGCCTGTCCTTCTTGGGCTGGGGGATTCTGGCAGGCATCCCTACCGGATTGCTTGCGACTGATGCGGTATCCGGCAGCATATTCGGAAGCGGCGTGATCGGCGTGGCGATGGATTTCATCCTGTCGATCCCGGCCTTCTTCTACATGGCCTATGTCAATACGGCGGACGCCGCCTTCTATGAACTTGGCAGCGGACACTTGGTCGCACAGAGAGAGCCGGAGTTTCGGGAAGAGGACGATCGCTTTTAACAGCCTTAACAGCCTTGCGTGAAGCAGGGCTGTTTCTTTGTCACAAGTGACAAGCGCAGATTCATACAATACAAGGAGATTAAAGTATTGGAGGAATTGCTTTGACAGTTACACGTCACTATTTCCCGGGCAATAACACGCCGGAGGGATTTTTTTCTTACTACGGATATATCATGGGGCAGCGGGAAGCGTCGAAGATCATTTGCATCAAAGGCGGACCCGGCACGGGGAAATCCACCTTCCTGAAAAAGGTGGGGACGCGGCTGACCGAGGCCGGAGAGCCTGTGGATTTCCTTCACTGTTCGGCAGATGAGAATTCCCTGGACGGCATCATCGCCGTGGATCGACGGGTCGCCATCATCGACGGCACCCGTCCCCACGTCATCGACCCGATCACGCCGGGCGCTGTGGATTCCATCATCAATTTCGGAGACTTCTGGAACGACCGGAAGATCGGCGAGTGCAAGGAGGATATCATCGCCAGCAACGAAGAGTGTTCACGGTGGTACAAGATCGCGTACCATTACCTGTCCGCCGCGAAATGCGCCCACGAAGGCATGGCCGGCATACACAGCGAGGGCATCGAGGTGTCGGAGATCTACAAACTGGCCGCGGACATCATTGACCGAGAATACAAGAGATACGATATTTCCCTCAAAGCCGGACGGATCAAAAAATTCTTCGCCACGGGCATTACACCGTCGGGAACCGTATCCTATGTAAAGACCCTGCTGCCCGAAATGCGCCGCATTTACTTTGTCAACGTGCCTGAGGGCTGCGAAAACAGCGGGTTCATGAACATCTTGATGGAGGGGGCTGTTTACAGAGGTTTTGATGTGGAGGCGTATTACTGCCCGATGGACCCGAGAAAAAAGATCGAACATCTGATCGTACCGGGGCTGTCTCTGGCCTTTGTCACGACCAACAAGTGGCACGACCTGGAACCTTGGGAAATCACGGGAGAAGAAGACCAGATGCGCGAGATCACCATGATCGATATCAGCGACTTTGAAAGCGCCTACTTCCTGGAGAAGCAGTCCGGCTTGCTGGGAAGGCTGTCCGGCCACTATAGCGCCATGGTGCAGGAGGGGGTCGAGGCCCTGACGCAGGCGAAGCGAAACCACGACAGGGTAGAGGAGATGTACGTCCGAAACATGAACTTCGAAAAAATTGACAGACTAGTTGAAAAAACGGTAGAAAGTATAGTATAATCCTAGTATGGGTCGATTTACGACGGAAATTTAAGCAACATGGAGATGAGCGAGTGGATTTACAATCAATACTTACGATGCTGGGCGGCATCGGACTGTTCCTCTACGGGATGAAGCTGATGGGACAGTCGCTGGAGCGCTTTGCCGGCGCGAAAATGGAGAAGACCCTGGAGCGGTTGACCAGCAGCCGGGGTAAAGGGGTATTGCTGGGAGCGGGGGTGACCGCCGTCATCCAAAGCTCCTCAGCAACGATCATCATGGTCATCGGTTTCCTCAATGCGGGCATTCTGAAGCTGGCGCAGGCGGTGCCGGTAATCATGGGCGCCAATATCGGTACCACCGTGACGGCCCAGATCCTTCGTCTGGGAGACATCAACAACAAAAATGTAATCCTGCAAATGCTGAAACCGGCGTCCTTCGCACCGATCTGCGTAGTGATCGGCGCTTTCGTCATGCTGATGGCAAAGAAGAACAAGAGCAGGGACAAGGCGGGCATTGCAGTTGGACTGGGCATCCTGTTCATCGGCATGAGCATGATGGAATCCAGCTTTCAGCCTTTGGCGAATTCGCAGGAATTCATGCAGATCTTTCTGGTGCTGACCAATCCGATCCTGGGCGTTTTAGCGGGTATGGGCATCACGATTCTGCTGCAGAGCTCTTCGGCTTCGGTAGGTGTGCTGCAGGCCATGTCTGCCACAGGGGCCATTACCTTTTCCATGGCCGTGCCTATCGTCATCGGACAGAACATCGGAAAATGCGTCACCGTGCTTCTCGCCAGCATCGGCACCAATAAGAACTCCCGAAGAGCCGTATGCATCGATATCACCATGTCTCTGCTGGGCGCTTTGATCTTCCTGGCAGCCATCTACCTGTATCAGGGCCTCATCGGAATTTCTTTCTGGGATATGCCGGTGAACCGGGGACGGATCGCCGACTTCCACACCCTGTTTAACCTGGTCAACTGCCTGATCATGCTGCCTTTTGTCAACGGCCTGATCTCGATCTCCAAGAAAATCGTCAAAGACAAGAATGTTTCCAAGATCGACGAAGAGCTGTCCATGCTGGATCCGATCTTCGTGACGACGCCGTCTGTGGCTCTGGAGCAGTGCCGCAAGGTCATGTTCACCGTGGCGGCTACCGTAATGGAAAGCTACAAGTTGTCATCCGACTGTCTCTTTACGTATAACGCCAAGAGCTGTGAGAAGGTGAGAGAAAACGAGGACTTTCTGGACAAGACCGAGGATGTGCTGGGCGAGTACCTGATCAAGATCACAGAGCAGCATCTGGTCGGAGAAGAAAACCGTCTGGCAACGGAGTTCATGCATACGATAGGAGATTTTGAACGAATCGGGGATCACTGCATGAACCTGATCGAGGTGGCGGAGTACAACGAAGAGCAGGAAATTACATTTTCACAGGGAGCGCTGCGGGAAATGGAATACTTGCAGAAAGCGGTAGGAGAGGCGCTGAATATTACGGCGACCGCTTATCAAGAGGAGAAGGAAAGCGTCTGCCACAAGATTGCGCCGTTGGAGGATAACGTGGACTATATGGTCAACGTGCTGAAATCCAACTATATCGACCGGCTGAAGCGGGGCGAGTGCAGCAATCAGGGCGGCATCTCTTATGGAGAAGTGCTCAACAACATGGAGCGTATTTCCGATCACTGCATGAACATCTCCACGCACCTGCATCAGAGGCTCCATCACGAGGATCTGGACTCCCACAGAAACGATATCTTCGATGAGAATTCTGATGAATACAAGGCGATGAAGGTCTACTACGAAAAACAGTATATTGACCCGATCAGACTGCCGCAGGAATAGATACAGATAGATCGACGTAACATCGACGTAAAAAAGATGAAAAAATGATGCAAAAAAGCGAGGCATTACTCAGTAAAAGCCTCGCTGCTGATTTTTTGGATGACCCGTTCCATGTCCTCCGGCAGGGGCGCCTCCAGGGTCATGGGTGCTCCCGTGACGGGATGACGGAAGGACAGCTGATACGCGTGGAGGGCCTGGCGGGGCAGCAGGGTCGGGTTGATGCCGCCGTACAGGTGGTCTCCCACCAGGGGATAGCCGATGTGGGACATATGTACCCGTATCTGATGGGTGCGCCCGGTCTCCAGCAGCAACTCTATCATGGTGAAGCCGGAAGGGAAGCGTCGCAGGACCTTTACGTGAGTGACAGACGGATAGCCGCCCTCTGACTCAGGGAGAACGCCCCGACGCACATCCTCCGGATCCGGTCTCCCGAGGGGCAGGTCGATGGTAAACTGATCCCGCCCCTCGGGAATGACGCCGTTGACGATGGCAATGTACCGTTTCTCTGTGGCGTTGGCGCGCATCTGCTTCACCAGCTCGTCCTGGGCGTGAGAGTTCTTCGCCACGATGAGCAGGCCCGTGGTGTCCATGTCCAGCCGGTTGACGAAGCGGATCTTAAAGGCCTGATCGGTATCCTCCATGTACTGCATCAGTCCGTTGGCCAGCGTGTGACACGGCTTGCCCTTGGTCGGGTGAACCGTGATGCCGGACTGTTTGTTTAAGATCAGCAGGTCGTCGTCCTCATAGACGGCATGGATCGGTATGTTCTCCGCGGGAAAGTCGCTCTTTTCCTCCGGCAGTTTTACCGACAGCACGTCTCCCGGATGGGGGACGATCCAGCCCGGAGTTTCCTGGCCGTTGAGAAAGACCAGATGCTGATATTTCAGCTTGGTCAAAAGGCGGCCGGAAAAACTGAACCTGCGCCGCAGCAGGGTTTTCACCGGAAGACCATCGTCCTCCGGCGTTACCGTGTATTGGAATTTCGTTTTCGACATAGATACCTCAATTACAGGAATTTGCTTTTTACTTTGGTCCAGAAGTCGTAGTTCTCAAAGCGCATCAGGTTGATGACGATGTCTGAAAAGGTGACTTCGATCTCTTCCACGTCATCGTAGACCGCCGTATAGCCGTCGTAGGTGACGCAGATGCCGTCTGACTTACCGCCCGGATCCGGCACCACGCCCAATGACAGGTCGCAGGGCAGCAGGATGCTGGAGGTAAAGGAGCGGTAGGCCGTCGTGTTCATCGGGGCGATCGGGGTCACCTGCAGAAGCTTCAGACGGGGATCCACGATGCTGCCTCCCAGGGAGTAGTTGTAAGCCGTACTGCCCGCCGGTGTCGCAATCAGCAGGCCATCGCCGGAAAAGCGCTCGATAAAGCTGCCTCCGATGGAAATGTTCAGGTGAATGGAATAGGAATCCGAGCCTTTGATGACCACCTCGTTGAGACCTACGTGCTGGGACCGGCCTTCCGTCGTGCGTATGCTGACCTTTACTGTGGAAAGAGGTTGGATCGAGTAACGGCCCTGCCGGTAATTGAAGATAAAGTCATCCAGCATGGCCGGCATGATCTCCTGAAAAAAGCCCAGATGGCCGGTATTGATGCCGATAATAGGCATCGTAGGGTAATCATACCGATGTATGGCTTCCAGAAAGGTGCCGTCGCCGCCGATGCAGACCAGGAGGTCGGCATCGGGGCTGTATTTGGACAGAAGGGTAAAACCGGAATTGTCCAGCTTCTGCTTCAGCTTTTTTTCAGTTTTCTTCGACGTTTCGCTGTCGTTGGCGTAAATAAAGACTTTGTTGTTCATAGCAATTCCATTTTACAATAATTCTTCCAGTTCTTCAACCAGCTTCTTGAAGGTCTCCATGGCCAGAATGACCGGCTCTTTGGTGCTCATGTCGATGCCCGCAATCTTCAGCAGTTCTACAGGGTAATCGCTGTCTCCTGTCTTGAGAAATTCTCTGTAAGCGTCCCTGGCCGGAGCGCCCTCCTTCAGGATCTTCTGAGAAATCGCGGTGGCCGCGGAATAGCCTGTGGCGTACTGGTATACGTAGAAGCTACGGTAGAAATGAGGGATGCGGGCCCATTCGTACCGGATATATTCGTCTTCCGCGAGAGCCGGGCCGAAATAGGCTTTGTTCAACTTGTCGTATTCTTCGCACAGCCACTGTGGCGTCAGGCTGCCGCCTTCTTCCACGTAAGCGTGGGTCAGAGCCTCAAATTCAGCGAACATGGTCTGGCGGAACAGGGTGGTGCGGAAAGCCTCGATGTGCAGGTTGATCAGGTATTTCCGCATCTGCGGGTCGGTTTCCTTTGACAGCAGGTGCTGCATCAGCAGGGACTCGTTGACGGTGGACGCCACTTCCGCCGTGAAGATGGAGTGGCTGCCGTAGGTGAAGGGCTGATGCTCTCTGGTGTAACTGGAATGCATAGAGTGTCCCATTTCATGGACCAGGGTAAACACGTCCTGCAGGGTATCCGTGTAATTGAGCAGGATATACGGAAAGCTGTCGTAGGAACCGAAGCTGTAAGCGCCGCTGGTCTTGCCTTCATTTTCATATACGTCGATCCAGCCGGCTTCTACACCCTTTGACAGGCGCTCGATGTAGTCCTCGCCCAGAGGAGCGAGGCCTTCCTTCATGATCTTCAGGGCTTCTTCGTAAGGAATCTCCTTCTTTGGAATCTCAACCAGAGGCACGTAGATATCGTACATTTTCAGCTCGTCTACGCCCAGCAGACTTTTGCGAAGCTCGATGTAGCGGTGGAGCACCGGCAGATACTTGTGAACGACGGAAATTAAATTATCGTAAACCTCTTCCGGGATATTGCCGCCGGAGAGGGCCATGGCGCGGGCGGACGGATATTTTCGTATGCGGGCGCTTACCACGTCAGTCTTCACGTTGTAGTTGTAGGTCTGGGCGATGGTGTTGATCAGAGCCTTGTAGGCCTCGTAGACGTGGGTGTAGGCTTCCCTGCGAACGTTGCGGTCATGGGATTCCATGAATTTGATATAGTTGCCGTGGGTGACCTCCGCCAGGTCACCGTCCTCGTCCCGGATCTCACCGAATTTCAGATCCGCGTTGTTGAGCATGGTGAAGATGGTGTCTGTTGCGTCGGTGACCTCGCTCATCTGGGCCAGAATGTTTTCTTCCGCCTGGGTCAGCACGTGCTGTTTCTCGCGAAGGATGTCCTCGATGACAAAGCGGTACTGGGCCAGGGCAGGTTCTGCCTCCACGTAGCCGCGCAGGGTTTCTTCCGGCGCGGAAAGCAGCTCCGGCGTGAAGAAGCTCATGGCGGCGCTGACCTTGGCAATCACAGCGCCCACTTTGTCGTGCATGGACTGCTGAGCAGCCTCGCGATTGTCCTCATCCAGCTTCATGCGGGCGTAGACATATGCCCGCTCCAGCTTTTGCCAGACAGCGTCTTTTGCCCGCAGCGCTTCAGCCAGCGTCCCGGCACTTTCCGTAAGCCGGCCAGCGTAGCCGCCGAAGTCCTCTGTCATGGCGAGGACCTGCTGGATATCCTTCTCCCAGCCGGCCGCGTCGATATACATTTCTTCTATGTTCCATTTATATTTTTGGTCTATTTCACTTCGGTTTTTTAATTTTTTGTTTCCCATTTCTGCCTCCTGTAGTATAATAGTAAAGATACAATTAGTATAACACAAAACTGAAAGGAATTACATAGATGGATAACAGACCTATCGGTTTTTTTGATTCAGGACTGGGCGGGCTCACCAGCATCCCCCATATTATGAAGCAGCTGCCCGACGAACGCATCATCTTCTTCGGGGACACGGCCAGGACGCCGTACGGCTCCAAGTCGCCTGACACCATTCGTCAGTTCACCATGCAGATCGGCGATTTTCTCGTAAAAAACGATGTGAAGATGATCGTCATCGCTTGCAACACGGTGAGCGCCACTTGTCTGGCGGATCTGCGCGGCGCCTATCCCCAGATTCCCGTCATCGGCGTCATCTCGCCGACGGCAAAGGTGGTGGCGGACTGCTGCAGCGAGGAAGACCGGATCGGCATCATCGCCACCAAAGTGACGGTCCGCTCCGGCGCTTATGAAGCCAAGATTCAGGAGAAGCACCGGGGACTTACGACTTTTGCCAAAGCCTGCCCGGCCTTCGTGCCCCTCATCGAAGAGGGGATCATCGACAACGCCATCATGGATTTGACGATCCAGTATTATCTGAACGATTTTATCCGTGAGAACCGGATCAACACTCTGGTTCTGGGCTGCACCCATTATCCTTTGATCGGAGACAATATCCGCAGGCTGTACCCGGGGCTCCGCATCATCAGCTCTTCAAAGGAGGTCGCCACTGCGGTGGAGATCGAGCTGGCCCGGCGGGATATGCTGGCGGGACCGCGACAAAAGGAGCCGGGGGAAACACCGTTGGAAAACGTGTTCTACGCCAGCGACCTGTCGGAGAACTTCGTCAACATGATCCAGGCCATTTTAGGCAGGGAGGAAGACGAGCTGAACATCAAGTTTAAAAATCTGGATCTGTAACACAGGAGGAAACCATGGACAGAGATGAATTATTCGCACTGCTGGACATTGAAAGCGGTAACCAGTTTGAATACTTTGAGAACTTCGCGGACTTTGTGGAGAGCGACAGCGCCATCAGTGACGACGCAGTGTACGAGCTGATGGGTGAGGTGGACATGAAGACCTTCGCGGAGCTGTGCGAAAGCTACTTCTTCGACGCGCTGGAAAGCGTGCCGGGTGACCAGATCGACGTGTACAACCTGCTGGAGAACATCAAAAGGGCCTTGGTCGGCCTATCCGAAGCGGCAGGCAAGGACGAGGAGTACGCGTGTCTGAAGCTGGCGGATGAGTTCAACCGCTTCCGGCTGTGGTACTCACAGGAAAGTGCCGTGGAATGCCGCAACCTTGCGACAGACGAGGTTTTGATCGTACCGGTGCGGGACGCCCTGACTACGGCACGTCTGGAAAAGCTGGAAGCCAGTGAATACAGCTACGATTTTTCCAAAGCGCTGGAATATCAGCTGGAAGAGTATATCATGACCTATGCCGATCTGGTGGAGGAATGATGGAGCGGAATGAAACCGAAGGCAAGGAGCGAATGACATGGGACGTATCAGATTTAAGAAGAACCCAAGGAAGGTGAGCTGCCGCTGCCTGATCTGGTCTGGTTCGGCCTCGCGCGAGACGGGGAAACCATCGGCTATTCTGCCGAGCAGAAGCTGACTATTACGCGTAGCAAAGGAATCGCGCCGGACGGATATACGCTGAAGATCGAGTACGGCGAAGCATAACGCGCGAGGCAGGGCGGAGCCAAAAGTCAAAAGAGGAACCGAAAGAAACACCGATGCATATACTGATTAGAAAGAATGCTGGAAAAGGGAGGTTTCTTTATGGGTGATATGAGAAATGACTGCTGCGACTGCTGTGAACCGAAACACGACTGCTGCTGCAGTCCGCAGCAGAATTGCTGCAGTGACGCGGGAAGCGGATGGGGGATCCTGATCCTTCTGCTCGTACTGTATTTCCTGTTCTGCGGAAATAACGACGGAGGCAGGAACGGAGGCCTGTTTGGCGGACTGTTCTAGGCTTGAGAAAAACATAGGAAATAGCAGGAAACAGCACAGCGACAGAAGCACATACGAAACATACAGATTACAATATGAATAGACAATACGCATGGTGAACGACAGTGGCAGAGCAAAGGCTCTGCCTTGTTTTTTTATCTATATCATCCAAAACGCCCCATTCCATCAACTGCTCAACGCAACCGCGGGAGTGTTCCGCGCGCAGCCGCCGGGCCGGAGCGCGGGGCTAGGGTGCCGAGCCAGGGCATGGGCCAAGACCCTGGATCGGCCCTGTCGAAAACAATCTGCCTCTTGCTATTTCCCAGGCGCAATGATAAAATAGTAAATTAGCGAAATCTGTAAATTTATTTGACGGGAGTGTAAGTGGTTATGGAAAGAAAGAACTACAGGGCAGGGCTTGCCGGCGCCATCAGCTGTGCGCTGTTATGGGGCTTCCTGCCGATCTACTGGAACGCGTTGAAACCCATCGATTCCTTCGTCATCATCTTTTACCGCATCGTTTTGATGGGCGTCCTTTGCTTTATCGCCTGCGTGGTAAAGATGGGCGGCGTCAGGAAGGTCTTCGCGCCGATGTTTGAAAGCCGGAAAAAGACCCTGGTCTACGTGGCGGCAGGTCTGGTCATCACGGTGAACTGGAGTATCTATATCTGGGCTGTCAACGCCGGCTTCGTCATTCAGTGCAGCATGGGATACTTTTTGGAGCCGCTGCTGGTCTGTCTCTTCGGCATGATTTTCTATAGAGAGCGGGCCAACGGCTGGAAAAAGCTTTCCCTGATCCTGGCGGTCTGCGGACTGCTGGTCATGGTTATCGGCTACAGACAGCTACCGATGATATCCATCGGGCTGGCCCTGTCCTTTGCCATTTATTCCGCCATCAAAAAGAGCGTGTCCCTGAATCCGATCCAGTCCCTTTTGTACGAGACCCTGTTTCCAACGCCGGTGGCGTTGCTGTGCATCTTTTACTTTGAAGCGCAGGGCGTCAGCGCCTATGGAGCCGGCGGCGGCTTGAAATGTTTCCTGCTGATGTTCGCGGGCATTGCCACTGCCGTGCCTTTGGGACTCTTCTCCTTTGCGGCAAATAAGCTGTCCTTGATCACTCTGGGACTGACAGAGTACATATCTCCGTCTATCTCGCTTCTGCTGGGCATCTTTCTGTTCAAAGAACCCTTTGACATGATCCAGTTCAGCGCCTTTGTCGTCATCTGGATCGGCCTGGTGTTCTTTACCTACGGGGAGATCGCGGACGGCCGGACAGCGCAGACGTCAGATTTATCAAATTCAGAGGAGGAGAAACGACCATGAAAAAACTCAACTGCTTTAATGTGGCAGCGCTATACGTGGGCACACTCATGGGTGCGGGATTTGCGTCCGGCCGTGAAGGCTGGCAGTTTTTCGGTGTTTTCGGCACCAAGGGATATTTGGGACTCATCATCGCCGGGCTCCTGTTTATGGCCCTGGGCATGATGGTCAGCTATATCGCCAGAACACTGAATACCGATGATATGGGGAAAATCATTGTCTGTATCGACAGCCCGGGACTGACGGCGGCCACCGGCTATTTCATGGCCGCGATCCTGTATACGATCATCGTATCCATGTCCGCAGCCGGCGGAGCGTTCCTGGCCCAGCAGTTCGGCCTGCCGCAGGCGGTGGGAGGAATCATCATTGTTGTACTGGTCATCATCACCGTTCTGGGAAATTTTGAACGCATATCAAAGGTTTTCCGGCTCATCGTGCCGGCGCTGTTCACGGTGGACGTGGTGGTCTGCGTCATCGTGATCTTTTCCGATATTCAGCAGAGCGGGGCCACCAGCGGATTTCCGGCCAGTTCCATGGCGTCTACGTGGCTGTGGTCCGCCATCATCTTCGTATCCTACAACATGCTGGGGATGATCCCCATTGTCGGGGCATCTTCCGTCAATGCCAAGAGCAAAACCCACGGCATCGTCGGGGCCGGACTGGGCGGTTTCCTGCTGGCGCTGCTGACCTTTTTGCTGATCACGGGTCTGCGCAAGGACATGGCCTTTTCCAACGAGATGGATCTGCCCATGCTGGCGTATTCCGCAAGAATCTCTCCTGTCGCCAACGTGCTGTTCGGCGTGATCCTGTTCGCCGCCATCTACTCGGCGGCAACCAGCACGTACTACGGGTTTTCCACCAAGATCAAAGAAAGCCCGAGAAAGAAATACATTCTGATCGCGGGGGCTTTGATCGGCTTTGCCTGCGGTCTTACCGGATTCAAGACCATCGTGGCATACCTGTATCCTGCGGAAGGTTACATCGGGCTGATTGCCATCGCGTCGATCACGGTACACTTCTTCCGGCTTCTGCTGCAGCAGCGGAAAGACGGCGCGGGCGGTGATTCTGCCGATAGCTCCGGGGACAGCGGACAGGCTCTGCCGTCTGACGATGAGATACGGAAGCTCTTTGACGGCCACGACCCCTTTGCCTACCCTGACAACATCTGCCGCGTCACGGCCGGCACCGGTGGAGAGGCCCTTTTGATCTTCGGCCCGGAAAAGACCGCCCTGTACGACACCGGCATGGCCTACTGCCATGAGAAACTCATCGAGAATATCAAAGAAGCTCTGGCAAAGCATGACCGCGGCAGTCTGGACTATGTGGTGCTCTCACACACCCATTATGACCACATCGGCGCACTGCCTTACGTGCTGCTTCAGTGGCCGGAGGCCCAGGTCTTCGGCGCGGCAAAAGCCCGGGACGTCTTTCAGAGCAAAGGGGCGAAACGGACCATGAAGCGGCTGGGCGAAGCGGCGAGGGACGGCTATACGTCTTCCAGAGAACCGGTCCTGGTGGAGCCGATGCGCATCGATCAGACAGTGGGGGACGGCGACTGCATCGGTTTAGGCGGCGGCAGCTACCTTCAGGTCCTGGAGACAAAGGGACATACCGATTGCTCTCTGACCTATGTGCTGGAGCCGGACGGCGTCATGTTCACCAGCGAAAGCACCGGCGTCATGCGCTTTCCGCCGGAGATCACGACGGCTTTCTTAAAAAGCTTTGAGGACACACTGGCATCGGCGGACAAGTGCAAGGCCTACGGAGCAAAACGGCTGGTGGGACCCCATTACGGCATACAACCGGAAGGGCTGACCGGTTTCTATTTCGACCTGTACCGCCGCTACGCGGAGAGTGAAAGAGATTTTATCCTCGGACAGTATGACCGGGGACGGGACAACGATCAAATCATGGAAGCATATGAGAAAAAGTTCTGGTCAGAGCGAAGAGGTGAGGATCAGCCGAAGGAGGCTTTTTTAGAAAACGCCAAGTATGCGATCAAACATATTTTGGAGGTGTATCGAAATGCTTGATTTGCTTTTGATAAATGGACGGTATCCAGACTTCGATGCGGGAGAGATACAATCTGCCAACATCGGCGTGGCAGACGGAAAGATCGCCTATATCGGCGACGAAACGCCGGAGGCGGCAAAGACCATAGACGTGTCCGGCTGCGTGGTCTCTCCGGGATTCATCGACATCCACATGCACGAGGAAAACTTCAAAGATGAAGGCGAATCCTACGTCATCGCGCAGATGATGCTGGAAATGGGCGTTACCACGGCTGTGGGAGGCAACTGCGGGATCCAGAAACAGGATCTCTCCTATTTCAAGAAAGTCCTGGAACGCCTCGGCGGAAGCCCCGTCAACTATATCATGCTGGCGGGATATAATCAGATGCGGTATCAGCTGGGGATCCCGCGTTACGAAACGGCGACAAAGGAGCAGCGGGAAGAGCTACGGGCGCTTCTGCGGCGTGAGCTGGATGAAGGCGCTTACGGGATCTCCTTCGGCATTGAATACGATCCCGGCATTACCACGGAGGAAATTCTGGACGCGCTGTCGGTCAGCGACGATCCCCATCTGTTGGCCGCTGCGCATTACAGAGCAGACTGCCTGACCGATATCGATTCTGTCACGGAGATGATCGAGATCGCGGAGAAGATCCCGATGAAATTCCAGATCTCCCATCTGTCCAGCTGTTCGGCCATGGGACTCATGGAAGAATCTCTGGATGCCATCAACCGCGCCATGGAAGAAAATCCTAGGCTGAACTACGACACCTATCCGTACAATGCTTTTTCCACTTACATGGGGTCGGCGGTCTTTGAGGACGGCTGTATCGAGGCATGGCATAAGGATTACAGCGATATTTTGCTGACAGACGAGCCGTACAAAGACGTTCGGTGTGACAAGGAAACCTTTGAGAAGGTGCGCGCCGAATACCCGGACATGCTGGCTGTGGCTTTTGTTATGAACGAGTCCGAGATCGCTGCGGCAATCGCCAACAAAAACGGCATGGTCGCCAGCGACGCCATCATCAACAACGGCAACGGCCATCCGCGGGCCGCGGGAACCTTCCCGAGAGTCCTGGGCAAATACGTCAGGGAGGAGAAGGTGCTTCCGCTCATCGATGCTGTCCGGAAGATGACCCTGGAGCCGGCGAAGCGGCTGGAGCTGGAGAACAAAGGGCGCATCCGGATCGGGTGCGACGCGGATCTTACGGTATTCGACCCTGAGATCGTTATCGACGGCGCTACCTTCTCCGACCTGCATATTCAGCCGGAGGGCATCGAATATGTATTCGTCGGCGGCAAAATGGCCATGGATCACAAGAGGACCGTCAACGACAGGCTGGGCAGATTCATCAGCTATAAATAGCCGGGTTTCGCTTGAATTCTCATGCGGGATATGGTAGGATTGTGAAAGAGATGAGACGGCGTTTTGTTTGGAAAATGCCAGAAAAATGCCATTTGTAAAGGAGGCCAGAGCAGTATGAACTATAATGAATTAAAAGAAAAAATCTTCGCGGAAATTGAAAAGAACAGGGCGGAATTGACGGCGCTCAACGACGATATCGCGGATCATCCGGAAATTTCCGGGGAGGAATATGAGACTTCCAGGAAAATCGTAAACCTGCTGCAGGCGCACGGTTATCAGACGGAATATCCTTTTGCCAATCGGGACACTGCGTTTAAAGCGGTCTATGGAGAAAACGATCACAGATATAAGGTTGCAATCATGACGGAATACGACGCACTTCCTGAGATCGGTCATGCCTGCGGCCACTGCCTGTCCGGCTCGATCAGTATTCTGGCGGCTTTGGCCACCAAGGACCTGCAGGACGAGCTGGATACGGACATTCATGTCATTGGAACGCCGGTAGAGGAAACGGATGGCGCCAAGTGCCAGATGGTGGAGGACGGTGTCTTTGACGGATACGATATGGCCATCATGGTGCACCTGTACAATTCCAGCCTGTTGACGCCGAAACTGCAGGGACTGGCATCTTACATGTACTGTTTCCACGGCAAAGCGGCTCACGCATCAGCGGCGCCTTGGGAGGGACGCAACGCTTTCAACGCGGCACAGCTGATGTTCCACGCAGTGGACATGCTGCGCCAGCACAGCAAGCCGGATGCGCAGTTCCACGGCATCATCAGAAGCGGAGGTGAAGCGCCGAACATCGTGCCGGAGGAGGTCACCGCGGAATTCTACATCCGTGCGCTGGATAAGAGCTATCTACAGGAGCTGATCCGGAAGGTGGACGACTGTGCCAGAGGTGCGGCGATCGCGACGCAGACCACCTGGGACAAGTATGCGACGGCCGCCATCTATGACAATATGAAACCGAACCCTACCGGCATCGCCGCGCTGGCTGAAATATTTGAGGAACTGGGAATCGAAGTCAACGGCGATTCGGAAAAGCTCTTTGGATCTTCTGATGCCGGGAATGTCAGCTTCGCCTGCCCGTGCTTCCATCCTTGCCTGCAGGTGACGGATCCGGATGTACCGATCCATACCAGAGAATTTGCGGAGGTCATGAAGACGGATCGCGCGCATGAAAGGCTGGTGGACGGCGCCAAGATCATCGCCCTGCAGATCGCCAAGATCTTCAGCGACGAGGAAAAGATCGCGGCCATGAAGGCTGATTTCGCCGCAAAGTAACAGGATTTGAAATTTCATAGAGGAATTTTGATAAGGACAAGTAGTTTTGAAGCTGTGAAGCCGCGTCTCCCTGATGCACGAGGACGCGGCTTCGTGGTTTTTTGCTTTGGAAGGTGGTGAGGAAAAAGAATTGCCATTCGTCTGCGAATCGTATATACTAATCTTACATACAGGCTGTGGACCGGCCGGCACATCGGACGGCAGGCTGTGGACAAGGGTTCAGCGCTGAGATGGGCGCGGGCAGCGTTTGCGTGGCCTGAGAAAGCTATGCAGTATAAGAACGTCGTACCAGAGAGGAAGACCATGAGGAAGACAACCGGAGAACAGAGAGAAAAGAGGAAAGAAAAGAGAAGAATCGGTTTTATCGCCCTTTGCGTGGCGGTGATCTGCGCGTGTCTTCTCTCCGCAGGCTGCGCGGCTCCATCGACGGAATCTTCACCGACTGATACTCCATCGACGGAGAATTTACCGGCGGAGGAGATCATAACAGAAGACGTAGTGCTGGAAAACAGCGGCGGCTCCTATACTAAGGCTCAGATCATGATACCTGCCAATTACGAGGAGACGAAGCTTCCTCTGGTTACACTGAGCCACGGCTTTCGCGGCAGCATGAACAGCGCAGGAGGCAATTACCTGGCCGAAAGTCTGGCAAAAGCCGGGATCGCTACCATTCGCATAGACTTCGCCCGTTGCACCGACGCTGCGGGGAAGAATCAGGTCAACCAGTATACTGTCGATACCATGGTCAGTGATCAGCTCTCCGCCATTGCGTATATGATCGGCCGCTATAACGTGGACCCCCAGCGCATCGGTCTTTACGGGAGGAGCCTGGGCGGACGAGTAGCTATGACCATGGCCAACGAGAACAAGGGCGGCTATGATTTCAAGGCGCTGGCGCTGATTGCACCGGCGGGCAACGGAAACGCCATGCAGTATTATATGGGCGGACAGGACAAGTGGTCCGCCATGAAGGCAGAGGCAGTCGAAAAGGGTAGTGTAGTCTATCAAAAGGTGATCCTGACGCCGGAGTTTTTCACGTCCATCGAGGACTACGTGCCGTCTGAGAACGGAAGCAAATTTCAGCATCCCGTCCTTGTGATCTATAATACAGAGGATAACGTTGTCCTGCCGCAGACCTCCCTGGAGTGCGCTGAAAGCTACAGCGATGTAAGGATTACGAAAATAACCTCATCAAAGAGTCCGCACGGATGTGAGATGGGATTCGAATCATCTGCGATCAAAGATCAGCTGATCCGTGAGATTACGGACTTCTTCAAAGAAAATCTGTAGGAAACGTGCGAAAAACGTGCAAAAAAGGGGCCGAAACCCCTTTTTCATTTCCGTATGGTTCTATCATGCAGTCCTGTTCCGGATGCTTTATCTTCTCGGCTGCGGCCGCTTCGGCGGCCGGTGGGTATCCTCACACGGGTCCGCGCAGGCCGTTTCACAGTCACATTCGCGTTCGCATTCACATTCACACGGGTCTTCACAGTTTTGCGCGTTGCACCCTTTGATGCCGGAAGGGAACAGACTCGGGAAGGTGCTGCAGATGGCGTTTTGCTGCAGGGGCGCCTGGGCGTAGCCGGTGGAGAGCACGCAAAGTTGCACCGGAACCACCACCTTCTTCTCGCAGGTCAGACAGATGGCAACGATCAGGTTGCCGCTGACTCTGCCTTCGCAGTCCATGGCCAGGTCGCGTCCGCAGTTGTTGGTCGCCAGGCGGGCTTCACAGGCGGAATTGCAGAACTCCGTAAACCGGGGCATGAAAGCCGTGTCGATGGTGGAAGGCATGCAGATCTCGAAGAAGTTGGTCAGGATCATCGGCTGATCCGGGTCCGCGATCGTTACGTCGGTGCAGACCGTAAAGATCACCTCATTGTTGCAGCTGTCGCATAGCAGCAGATCCAGCTCGATGGATACGCCGCCTGAGACCGCTACGCTTTGTGTGCCGAAGACAGGCGTACCCTTGCATTGATCATCACAATCGGAAGTTTCGGCGTACATGATTCTCTCAGAATATGTACCGTCAGCGCCTACGACTCTCAGTTCCTTTCCCTTTCCGTCCATCAGGAAGGAAGCGCCGGATATGGCCGTATCCACGTTCAGCGTCAGATTGCGGGGGTCTTCCACATTGTCAGGGTTGAAAAAACGCCTGCATCGGATGTCGACGACTCTTTTGATCCTGTGCCCCTGCGGGATGCACGGGCGGAATTCCTGGTCGTTAAAAGTCTTCATGCCCTGCAAGTTGAATCTGACGGCATCAAATACCTGCTGTACATAGATCGGGGCTGTGCAGACGCTGTTCATATCTCCGTCAAATTCGCACAAGTTATTGGAATTGCAGCAATTTTGATAGAGGTCTCCTGTCACTCTATTTCCAAAGCAACTCATATTTTTACCTCCTTGTTGGCTTGATAATCTTTCGTGATTAGTATATGAATCCCGGCAATTTTGTGTTACAATAACTGTTGTATGAGTGAAACAAGAGGAGGACAAACCATGCGTCAGGACAAAGATCAGAGAGACGAAATAGAGCAGAGCGAACTGGACGAAGAAGAACAGCAGAGCGAACTGGACGAAAGCGAAGAGCCAGGTGAATTAGCGCCGGCGGAGCAGCAAGCAGACATGGCCGCGGCGGAAGACGAAAAAGAACAGAAGCCGAAAAACAAGTCAGTGCGGGTGCTGCTGGAAGTCATCATGCTGTGCATTTTCGCCTTCATTATTTTAATGACCGATTATATAGGCAGAGAATATAGCAAGGCGGTGGGAAATGTGGCCCTCGTCATATGCGCACTGATATTGGTGGCCCTGCTGTTTTGGCCAAGCAAAAAGAAATAGGAGGCATTTCGATCTATGGTTATAACAAAAACACTAAGCTCCGGCGTCAGAATCGTCATGGAGCAGATTCCATACGTCCAGTCCGTGGCGATCGGCATCTGGATCCGCGCCGGAGCGGTGGACGAGGAACAGAAATATGCAGGCATTTCCCACTTTATCGAACATATGATGTTTAAGGGGACGACCCATCGTTCCGCGCGGCAGATCGCGGCGGACATCGACAAGATCGGCGGACAGATCAACGCCTTTACCGGCAAAGAGGCCACCTGCTACTACGTTAAATCCATCAGCAGCAATTACAAGAAGGCTGCCGACGTGATCTGCGACATGCTGGAGAACGCCGCGCTGGACCGTCAGGAGATGAACAAGGAGCGGCAGGTCATCTGTGAAGAGATCAAGATGACCTTGGACACGCCGGACGATCTGGCCCACGACACCATTTCATCTCTGGTGTTCAAAGGCACGCCCCTGGGCAAGTCCATCATCGGAACGCCGACCAGCCTGAAGCGGATCACGCGGGGCGTCATGGCGGACTATCTGGACAGACAATACACCAGAGACAGCATGGTCATCTCCGTCGCGGGGAATTTTGACGCCGACGACGTGTGCGCCTATTTCGATCAAAGGCTTTCCGTCAGACGGCCTTCAAAGCCGGTGGCAGAGCCATCGCCGGCTGCATATGTTCCGGCGAGAAAGGTGATCACCAAGGATATCGAGCAGTCCCATATCTGCTTGGCGACTAAGGCTCTCAGACTGGGCGATCCGTGCTACTACGCCTTTGCCATTCTCAACAACGTCATGGGCGGCAGCATGAGCTCAAGGCTCTTCCAGAATATCCGGGAAGAAAAGGGCCTGGCCTATTCCGTCTATTCCATGACCGGCGCATTCAAAGACGACGGCTATTACAATATCTACGCCGGTGTCAGCCACGACAAGGTTCGCGACGCCATCGGCGGCATACGTGAGGAGCTGGAGATCCTGGGAGAGAAAGGCATCACAGAAGAAGAGCTGGATTCCTCCAGAGAACAGCTGAAGGCGTCCTACATCTTCGGACAGGAAAACGTAGCGGGCAGAATGTTCAAAAACGGCAAGAACACCCTTTTGACCGGAAACGTGCAGACGGACGAAGACGTGATCGCGGCCTTTGACGCAGTGGACATGGACGCGATCCGACAGGTCAGCGGCATGATCTGCGATTTCAGCCAGTATTCCGCGGCCCTGGTCACCCGTGACCGCCTGGATCTGGCGAGAGCGATGAAAGGTTAGGTGCCCCATGGAGAACGAAACCGTAAAGATCAGGATCATCAGCAAGAGCGGCAACATCCCGAGGTACGAGACGCCGGGCTCCGCCGGCTTTGATCTGCCTGCCTTTCTTGATGAGCCGGTGACGTTAGCGCCGGGACAGCGGATGCTGGTGCCTACAGGAATTTACATGGAGCTACCGGAAGGCTTCGAGGCCCAGGTCAGAGCCAGAAGCGGCCTGGCCGTAAAGCACGGAATCGGCCTGGTCAACGGCATCGGAACCGTAGACAGCGACTACAGAGGCGAGCTGCGCGTCCCTTTGATCAACTGGGGACAGGAGCCTTTTACCATTGAAAGCGGGGACCGCATCGCGCAGGTGGTCATCGCCAGATATATGAGAGCAGAGCTGGAACCGACCGACAGCCTGAGCGATACCCAGCGGGGAGAAGGCGGTTTTGGACATACGGGAGTATAACTATGCTGTATCGTGAAGATTTGGAAAAGAGAGAAGAGCTGCTGGCACCGGGCGCGGCCCGCTCAGCCAGCTCCAAGGGCAGGGACGTCTACGAGGAGCCCTGCAGATTCAGAACGGAGTTTCAGCGGGACAGAGACAGGATCATTCATGCCAAGTCCTTCCGCAGGCTGATGCACAAGACCCAGGTATTTCTGTCGCCGGAAGGGGATCATTACCGGACTCGGCTGACCCATACGCTGGAGGTGTCCCAGGTGGCCAGAACCATCGCCAGGACCTTGGGCCTCAACGAAGATCTGACGGAGGCCATCGCCATGGGCCACGATCTGGGTCATACGCCCTTTGGTCATAACGGAGAGATGATTCTGAACCAGATCCACCCGGGCGGATTTCATCACAACGAACAGAGCCTGCGGGTGGTGGAGGTGCTGGAATCGACGCCGAACCGCAGAGGCATGAATCTGACCTATGAAGTGAAGGACGGTATCCTGAACCACACGGGGAACCTGCCGGCCGCCACGTTGGAAGGACAGGTCGTCAAGATCAGCGACCGCATCGCCTATATCAATCACGACATCGATGACGCCATACGCAGCGGCGTCATCACCCTGGAGGATCTGCCCAGGGATGCCATCGAGCTGTTTGGGACAGGCCACCGGGCGCGTATCGACCACATGGTGTCCAACGTGGTGTCTTACAGTGACGGCAGGGATTTCGTCTCCATGGACGAAGAAAACAGCGCCATGCTGCAGCGGCTGCGCAGCTTCATGTTTGAAAACGTCTACCGCAGCCAGAAGGTGAAGAAAGAAGAAGACCTGGCCAAGGTGGAGGTGGTCATCCGTTCCCTCTACGAGTATTTTCTGAAGAATCCGGAGAAGCTGCCGGAGGATCACAAGCGGATCTGGAAGGAGGAGGGCATCCACATGGCCTGCAAGGACTATATCGCGGGCATGACCGACCGCTATGCGCTGCATCTCTATTCCGACCTGTTCGTTCCCAAAGGATGGAAATAGGGAAGGGGTTTTCTAAAAAAGAAGATTTTCTAAAAAAGTTTGAAAAAAATAAAGGAAACCGGACTTTTTTGTAGAATATATACTACGAAAGAGTAAGTGAGGGATTTTGCATGAGTTTTTCTTTTTCTAGTTCTGCCATAGAAAACCTGAAAAGCCAGGTCAACATTGTCGACGTGGTCGGCCGTACGGTGCCGCTGAAGCGCGCCGGAAGCAACCACAAGGGCATATGCCCGTTTCACAATGAAAAGACGCCGTCCTTCGTGGTATCCGAACAGAAGCAGTATTTCACGTGCTTTGGCTGCGGTGCTGCAGGGGATGTCATCGAGTACGTGAAGCGGTACTACAATCTGGATTTTACCGAGGCCGTGGAAAAGCTGGCCGGCGAATACGGCATACCTATGGAAAAGAAAGGCTACGACGAGAACCGCAGCATCTACTATCAGACCAATAAGCTGGCAGCCGGCTTTTTCTACCGGTCCTTTACGGAACGGGCCAACAAAGGCTATGCGTATATGAAGCGCAGAGGCATCACACCGGCTGTTTTGAAGAAATTCGGTATCGGCTACGCTGACGAACAATGGGACAGCCTTTACCGCTATTTGCTTTCTCAGGGCATCGACGAGAAGATCATGGTGGAGCTGGGCTTGGTCTCAGAGGGACGCAACGGCAAATGCTACGATAAGTTCCGCAACAGGGTCATCTTTCCCATCATCAACACCGGCGGCAAGGTCATCGGCTTCGGCGGCCGGGCCATCGATCCGGAGGATAACCCGAAGTACCTGAACTCGCCGGAGAGCAAGGTCTTTCAGAAGAAGAACAACCTCTACGGGCTGAACCTGTCGCGTCAAAGCGTGGGAAAAGAAAACTACATTATCCTGGTCGAAGGATATATGGACGTCATCGGTCTGTATCAAAGCGGCATAGAAAACGTGGCAGCCTCTCTGGGAACCGCTTTGACCGAGAATCAGGCCAGGCTGATCAAGCGTTATACCCGCGACGTGATTCTGTCCTACGATGCGGACAGCGCCGGACGGGCGGCCGCCCTCAGGGGCCTTGAAATACTGAAAAAAGAGGACTGCAAGGTAAAGGTACTCCACGTGACAGACGGGAAGGACCCTGATGAATACATCAAAAAGAACGGCAAGGGTGCGTTTCTGAAGCTGATCGAAGGTGCGTTGCCTTACGGCGATTACCGGTTGGAATCCCTCAAGGCGAGGTTTGACCTGGATCGAGATGAAGATAAAATCGATTACATCAGGACAGCGACAAAGGAAGTCCTCATCCAGCTGAGTCCTGTGGAGCAGGATATTTATGCGAAAAAGCTTGCGAAAGAATTAAAAATCGCCGAAAGCGCGATTAAAATGGAACTTTTAGGAAATGATAGTACCGAAAAGACCCATTTTGTTCAGAAAAAAGAGGAAGCGGAGGAACCGGCGCCGGATATTTCGCCGGTGGAGAAGACGCTGCTGCGGGTGATGCTCACCGATGAGTCCTATATCGAACGGCTCCAGCAGTTTCCGGAAATCCTGGAGAGCGACTTTTCCCAGCGGATGTATCGGCTTTTGCTGGACGAGTACAGGCAGTTTCACCGGGTGGACCTCAACAAGATTCTGGACGGATTGCCCCGCGAGGACGGGGACAGGCTTTCTGAAATCATGGATCACGTGATCGTAGGCGGAAATGAGGAAAAGGTCTTTGACGACTGCGTTAGGACATGGAAGCAGAACCGTCTGGCAAAGGAAGAGCAGAGGCTGATCACGCTGCTTTCCATGGCTGATGAAGAAGATAATCCGGAGAGAATCCGGCAATTGACGGAAGAGCTGATGAAAATACAACGAGAACGCAAACAAAACCAAAACCAGTAGGGGGATATAGAATGAGCAAAGACGAAAACAAACAAACCAATTTAGCTGAAGCATTTGCGTGCATGACACCGGATCAGATCAAGAATGAACTGATCAGCCAGCTTGTGAAAAAGGCCAAGACGAAGAAAAATGTCCTGACCTATTCAGACATGGCTGATTATCTGGATTCCTTCGATCTGGACAAGAACGTGGTGGATGAGATCTACGACGTGCTTCTTTCCAAGGATATCGAGATCACCAGCGAGACAGAGCCTGAGGACTTCACCATGATCCTGGACGACACCGACGATCTGGATGGCCACGACGACGACGACGGCATCGTCATGACAGAATCCGGTGAAATCGATATAGAAGCCACCCTGCCGAAGGGCGTCGCCGTAGACGACCCGGTCAGAATGTACCTGAAGGAGATCGGAAAGGTACCTCTTCTCAGCGCCGATGAAGAGATCGAGCTGGCGAAGAAGATGGAAAAGGGCGACGAGGAAGCGAAGAAAAAGCTGTGCGAGGCCAACCTGCGTCTGGTGGTCAGCATCGCCAAGCGGTATGTGGGCAGAGGCATGCTGT
>CAZGED010000001.1:0-47150 GCA_964525085.1 uncultured Senimuribacter sp. | reverse complement strand
CAGTACACGCCGTACCAGACGGTGACCAAAATCGTGTCCGTCCGCGTGACGCAGGAGGAATCTCCTGCGTCTGCGGAAGACGCGTAGAAACATCTCGGGACTACCTCGTAAACAGCTTGGAAACAGCTCGATCCCAATATATACAAAACGCCCGGCTGAGACCGGCGCCGCCATGCTATGGCACGCCGCAGCCGGGTTTTTTGATGAGGTGTTTTCCTGCGAATGGTTTGGCTAAGATACTTTCGCCAAAATGATTTCGGCAAAATGATTTCACCAAAATGCTTTCTCCAAAATGATTTCGCCAGACGTCCCTGCCGCCTTCACCAGGAATACCCTAAGGCCCTCGGACCGCTCTGTTCAGCACGGCATCCTCGGAGCCAATATCTATTTACGGTTTCAAAAAAGGACAAGGACCGGCAACCAGTGCCGGCCCCAAAACAATATGACCAAAAAACGATGTACGCTAATTTGGGCGCTCTAAATTATCGTGTGGGTGGACTCTAAACTATCGTGTGGGCGATTTTCGCCCATTTTTTTCGTCCGTGTGGGTGGTCTCTAAATTATCGTGTGGGCAAAAAATACCCTTCATGGTATGATTGTTCTTGTCACAACCAATCTATCATGAAGGGAGGAATCGTTATTCCTAATATTGATTTTACCACATTCATGCTCAATGTCAGCAACTCCGATATTGAAAAATCGGATATTATCACCATGGGTGACACCATATACTATGATGTTACCCTTGTTCGAAAGCCAATGCGATGCCCCTACTGCAAAGGTAAAATGATCGGCCATGGTCATAAGCGCAAGTTGATCAAGCATCCTGCCGTGAGGGAGCATAATGGTATCATTCGCTACAATGCAAACAGGTACATTTGCAAAGCCTGCGGAAAGACCGCTATGGAAAAGAATCCTTTTTCCTTTTCGGGATTTAATTCTTCGTTCTTACTCTTACGCAATGCAATGAAGATGCTGGCCAATCTTAATTACACGCTGTCCATGATTTCAGATGAACTGAATATCTCTGCCACGCAGTTAAACACGTATATTGATTCCTACATCACAATTCCTCACAGACCTCTGCCTGAAAGCCTCGGGATTGATGAGCTCCACAGCAAAGAACTGTCAAAGCGTAATTCCAGTTATTTATGTATCTTAGTAGATAATGAAAAGCGATCCGTGTATGACGTCCTTGATTCACGCAGCAAATCCAACATCTCATTGTACTTTTCAGATATCTCAAGAGAAGAACGACGCAGGGTTAAGTATGTGACAATTGACATGTGGGAGCCATACCGGGACGTTGCAAAAACCTACTTTCCCAACTGCATTGTTGCTGTGGATCCATTTCATGTCGTCAAGCACCTGCACAGCAATTTTGAGCGTCTCAGGCTTGATTTGATGAACCATTGTGACTATGGTTCCAATGCATATTACCTGCTCAAGAAGTGGAGCTGGCTTCTGATTGCCGACAATGTGAATCTGGACAATGACAGGGTATACAACCGAAGATTCAAAATGAAGCTAAACAGAAGAGATTTGAAGGAAATGATATTTGATGCATTTCCGATTCTGTACAAAGCCTATCATCTTAAAGAACGCTACCGAAAGATGAACCAGGAATGCTCATATGAAGAAGCCTTGTATCAGTATGACGAAATTGCAGCCGCTTTTAAATCCTGTGGGATTCGGCAGTATGAAGAATTTACCTCGATACTTTTCACTTGGCGAGAAGAAATTCTCAATTCATTTCGTCGTCCTTTTCATGATAGGAAACTGTCCAATGCATATACGGAAAATATCAATGGGAAACTTCGCACATATCTGTCCGTCTCCAGAGGGATAAGTAATTTTAAGCGGTTTCGTAAGCGTGTAATCTATGCACTTTCTCCTGATGTTTTGTATGGACTAACCTCTAACTTATCCAGTTGCAAACGCAGCCTGCGTAAACGTGGTCCATATCACAAAACACGAGATTAAACCATTAAAATGGCACTTCAGACAACCATCACGGTTACTTGAAGTGCCATTTTTTTACTTATCCCCACACGACTATTTAGAGTGGTTGGAAAACCTACCCCACACGATTATTTAGAGTTCAGTTTCTCCCACCCACACGATACTTTAGACTACCCTAATTTGTTATGTCTCTATTATTATCCCTCAAAAAACCGATTTCGTCAATAGCGCTTCTTTGCATTTCAGATGTTAATTGTGCATTTTTTTATAAATATCGACATATTTCGCGAGGGCGGCGGCGCGTTTCCTTTGACACAGGCCAAGAAATTTGGAAAGAGCTCCGTCTCTTAGAACAAATTTACCAAAAGGCAGGAAATGCATTTTGACTTAAATCTGTTGATTCTTGTCAAAACTCACATTTCCATATTTTCCGTCGTAGAGACACGGAAGGTTCCACTCCAGCCTCGATTCGGTTCCCAGCGTGAGGACCTCGCCAGCCGCTGCTTTCAGATAGACGGTACCTCCTGGAGCCACCTTTATGCTGCCGCTTTCAGCGTAGGTCATGCCATCTGTGCCAAGGCCGGTTACCTTCAGTTCTGTTCTCCGCTGTTCCAAGGCCTTCCCGCTGACCCAGGACTGCATCAGTTCCAGCGTTCCCAGTTCCTCGTATTTTCCTTCGCCTTCACAGAAGAATTCCGCGTCAAAGCCCGGTGCGTCCATGGTAATCTGGAAGAGGACTTCTTTGTCTCCGGTCTGCGTTACGGTGACCGCGGCAGTGGTCGGCCTGTAATACGCGGCCTTCTTTTTGCTGATCCCTGTCAGCTTGCCTTTGATGATCTTTCCCTTATACGTCATATATGGGTGTGCTTTATAATAATAGGTCTTTCCCGGTTTTACCGTCTTATCTTCATATTCGGTCCCAGCCTCTGAACTCTGCTTTACTTTCGCGATCTGCTTAAACGTTCCTTTCGCGCTGCTGGCGCGATAGATCAAAACGCCTTCTGCCTGATCAAGGGCGTACCAATGCAGGGAAATGCAGTCAGCGGTTGCCGTGTAAGCGGAAAAGCCCCGCAGGGTCTCCGTAACAGCAGGCGCTTTCTGTTTGGATGCGGAAGCTCCCAGAGCTGCCTGCGGCAGGAAAGCTGCGGCTATCAGCAGTGCCAGAACAGCCGTGAATACTTTCTTTTTCATATCGGTCTCTCCTAATAATCATAACTAAAACGCGGCGTATCTGTTGTGCTGAGCAAGATAGCTCCAGCTTCAACGCGATACCCGTTATACGCCATATCCAGAGTCACAGTTCCATCCCTGTAATAGGTGACCGGATCTTCCGACTGAAATTTCAGATAGATCGAAGCCCCCGGCTGCAGCACGATAGAGTCAGGCATTTTTTGATAAGATATGCCGTCCAGAGAATAGCTGTCCAGCGTTACCGGAGTCTGGCTGATCCAGTAAGAGCCGCCCTCTGTCTTTTCACCACGATAGAAATACTCGAAGAACCCGAACTCGTCTTCGCCGCTGCGGTAGATGGTTGCCGGCGCGTTGGTATCCTTGGAGGACAGCTTGTATAGAAAGGTATCTCGTTGAATACCCGCCTGATTCAGATCTTCTACCGAGATGTTCAGATAAGGGTCGTACACGCTGCAGCTTTTCACATCGCTCCACTGGCTGGCATACGTCTTTCCGTTGACCTTCTTGTACGCTTTCGCCTTATAATAGTACGTTCCGGCAAAGGCTACGTCCTGATCGATGAAAGAACTCGTTTCCTCATTATACTCTGCGATTTTACTGTACGATCCATCCTCGCTGTCGCTGCGATAGAGAACGATCCGGTCCGCGCCGCTGCTGAGGATATGAATCTCTACTTCCTCCGAAGAATACGGCCACACAGACACATATGGCTTCACTGCGCCGGAGTTGGCCGTAACCCATCCAGTCTGGCTGTATACACGCTTACCGTTCTGATACTTATACGCGAAGACTTCGTATTCATAGATCGTATCGCGTTTGCACTTCGTATCCTTATAGCCGGATGCCGTGCCGTTTTTTATGGTCTTGACTTTCTTGAAGTTTTTCCCGAACTGGCCTTCACTTCTGTAGACAACATAGCCCTTCGCGCCTTTGACCGCCTTCCATTTCAGCTGGATCGACGTCCTGCCTGCAGTCTTTGCCGTGACTTTCGGTGCCGTCAGCTTACCCATAGGGCCTGGATTTACATCTCCGCGATAGGATGCGCCCGCAAAGGCTGCGTCGGGAACTGCCGCTGCAATCAGAACCAGTGCCAATGCCAGTACTAACACTGTACTTACGTATTTCACATATGATTTTTTCATCCGTCATACCCCTTTCCGGTCCTCTGTTATGATATGTCCAGTTTACCACATAGATAGGCAGTGCACAACAAATTATGCCGTATCGTCTCGCCATGGAAAAGCATCCCGCTGATTCCTTTCTTCATCATTGAACAACCGACGCAAGGTTTTCAAAACTCTTCTTCATCCTTCCTTGCAGGACTTCTCTTCTCTCTATCAGTTCTTCCTCCGATACAAGGTATTCAGATTCCGGCTCAAGCTCTGGAAAATATACGGAATAGCAGATGGAGTAATGAAGATCTATCATTTCCATATAGTTGGTCACAATATCGCTCAGATACATCAGATTGATTTCTACTCTGGCAACGCGTTCATACTCTTCCCTGATCAATTGCCAATCCGAGTAATCCATCATCGCTTCCGCATAACGTTTATTGAGCGTTTCAAAGGACACTTCTTTCCCTGAGAGCAAATTACTCATCTCCTGATCAAGCTCATCATATGCTTCTTCTGCTGCCTGCAGCCTCGTTCGATATTCTCTGGAAAGCTTATCTTTACAGTCAATGTAGAACAGCCCTACGGTGATCAAAATAATCAGCAATATTCCTATTCCAGTTTTCCATGCTTTCACGGCTGTTTTCCTCCATTCATTCATCAGAAGCACTAAATGCATCGTACCTATAATGGATTCGCCTGGTAAAATTGTTACATCCACGTTTCCATTAATTCTTTCTTTGACGCCAGACGCTCCGATTTCGATTTTCCATTTTTTCTTTATTGCATCAATGTGACAGAAACGCTGTCTCCTCCTTCTCCGATCTTTATTCTGAAATTTCCCTTGTAGGTCATATCGAATGTGTCAGACTGCTTTGGCGCGTTAACAGGGTTTGATTCCAGAGCCTTGGCATCAAAGGCTACAATGATTTCGTCTGACGTATGGCTAGGTACACGATACATCGCCGCGTTTTCATAGAAGGCGAGCAGTTCATCGGCCAGGGCGGCCTTATCAGACCTTTTCTGCCCTTCGGGCGCGTATACCTTATACGGTCTTCCCTCTTCCATCATTGCGGTGTTATACACGATATCCTGCCAGTTTTCATCCCGAATGACCGCAGGAAAGAGAATCTGCCAATTCTCTTCTTCCCCGTCTTCTATCATGATCCCGCCGTCACGAAGCAAATGGGAGTACTTGCCTTTCTTCACGGGGAACTCCTCCTGCACCGCGTACAGTTCCAAGTACGACAGCCCGCTCTGGTTCTTTACCGTGATCAAATAGCGCTCTGATTCGTCCGGCCATTTCCCCAAACAGCGGATATCCTCAACCTTCGGCTGTTCTTTAATCAGGTCAAGCAGCCTTTTGGTGTCAGTGTCTGTGCAGAAATAATAGTCCGGCGGACTGATCAGTTCATAGTGTTTTAGAGGTATGTGGAGAATTTCCCCAATCAGAAATCCTCCATAACTAATCTCACTCCGTTTATACAGCGACGTGGGTTGCGTAAAGCAAGGAATAATATACACGGCAAAGCACAGTAGCATCGCTGCTGCGAACAATGAAATCATACATCGTTTTCGTAGCTTTTCAGACATAACATCTCCTTTGTGTTCAATAATATGTAATCGCACATGCAGATGAAACGAATGATGCTAAAGCTGGACTACTGCATTTCACATGAGTATATCCTACCCATCCAAAATGTGTAATGAGTTTATTGTTATTATCATAACCATAAACTACAATATCATGGTCTGTTGTTTCTCCGCTGGTTCTTGGATCAATAAATTTCCCCGGGGCAGAGCCCCAAAATGCCCACTGAGCATTTTCCTCCTGGCGCCCTCTCGGGCACTTGCAGGCGCGGGGTATTTGCCTCCTTTGGACAGCTATATCTGATATGATTCCTGTGAAGTATCAACGTAACGAGTCCTCGTGGTCAAGCCTCTTCCATATAATCTGGCTCAATATAATACCGCAGGAACAAAATTTTAAAAGTGTCCCAAAAGTGGTTCGTGTATACTGCCACATAATATGTTCCGGGGTCAAGTTCTGCTTCAATACCGACTTCGGGTTCATCGATATCAAGTATCGTATCCTGTGCGATAGCTTTATCCATCTCAGCCTGCAGATCGATTTCTTTTATGGGATTTGTCAGCCCTTTGTCGCGGTATATTCCATACTTCAGCCCGTTGTACGGCGTTGCAGAAGGCAGATCCCGTTCCAGGCAAAGGCCAACAAACGAAGCCTTATCAAAGCTCACCTTCCGACGAAACCCGTACTTAGTCAACGAAAGAAAGTTTTTTTGGCTCAAATCCAAGCAGGTCTCTATGCTCCCATATGGAACCGGTACAATTCCCTGCTCAAAATCAGCTTTAACCGGCTCTACCGCAGTTCCGTTATCCTCAAAACAATCAAATGATAAGAATACGGCTGTGAAAAATAATATGATCATCAGGCCTGCTATCCAGAATCCTTTTTTTCTCGTCATTTGCTGTCATTTTCCTTTCTCATCCCTCAACCTATATCATATATTTCATCAAGGGTTTTGAATTTTTCCATAATCGTTTAGTACAGCTGTGTTTGTAACGCCTGCATCTGATGCAAATGTCTTAAAATTAGCAGTTCTGAAATCCAATCCGCTGTATGTAAAACCTGTTGGATGAAAATCATGGCAGTAATTAATTCCACTTCTGTTTCCATTTTTTCTTTCAACAATCGTATCAATAATTGCCTTTGCAAATGTCCATCTTTTACCACTAGGTGTATCGGCCTCTGGATGTTGTAACCTTACCCATGCAGAGCCATTTTTTTCAAAGGAAGAGTGTGCGATTGCATCTGTAGCTATATGCATTGCGCATCCCATTAAAAATGAATGCTTATCTGACGCAGTAGTATATTTCCAGCTACCGACAATATGTTCAACTTCATTCCGAAGTAAGGCATAGTCGCTCCCGATACCTGGAACATCTGCCTTTTCAACAGATTTATATGTAGATCCATTTTTATAGGCAAGCGCAACTTTTGTCAGATATTTATACCCTGCCATATAATTATGCGTCCCTGTACTGAGCGTTGTAGAAGACCCTTTATCCCAGGAATATCCATGAAATATTGGGTAAGATGTCATTCCTGCAACGCCCGAAGCACTGCTATCAAAATAAATTGCTCCGGCCTTCATCGCCGCATTTCCAGTAAAATTCTGATGTTGTGCGGCCTTCCAGCTCCCATCCACGATCGGATCGCTTAAGTCGGCCACCTGTTTGGAGTTCTCTGCAATATCAATCTGTTCCATCGCCATATTTTCAAACGCAACGCTGTTAATGTCAGGTACTATTATCGCTTCCGTCAGTTCATCTGCAGACAAATCTTCAGAGCCAGTCTGCCCTTCAGATTCTTTGCTTTTAGCCATATCTGCAGTTACTTCTTCATCCTCTTGAACCTTTGTTACTGCAGCCTCTTCCTCAAGCGGCAAATTTTCTGTTGCCTCTTGGTTTCCCTCTTCACCAGTTACATTCTCTTCCTCTATAGCTGGAGATTTCGCTTCTTGCGTTTCCTCATCAACCAGCTGTTCGCCGCTGGCTACTGCTTCAAACTGTGCCGTTACTTCATCTTAGAGCTGCATTGCATATTCATAATCCACTAATCCATATCCGCTGCCTCGAAACCTATATGCTTTGCACTCATTTTGATCAAGGTTTTGATAAAGGTCGCAGGTTTAGATAAGTCCTTGCTCCAAAGTCGCGCTGCAATTCCGGAAACCTGCGGAGCCGACAGACTAGTCCCTGACAAAACCAAATCCTCACCAAAGTTTGCCTGCGCCAGCACGGCTTCTCCCGGAGCTACAACATCAACGCCTTTACCCTTCGCGCTGAAGTCGCTTACTTCCCCTGCAGCGTTTACTGAACCTACGGACAGTACATTTTCAAAGGCTGCAGGATAGTCAACGCCAACTGTTCCACGATTTCCAACCGCCGCCACGACAAGGATGCCTTTATTCGTCGCTGCATCTATGGCCGTTTTCAAAGCTTCCGAGTAGGACTGTGTACCAAAGCTGATATTGATGATATTTACATCCTTTTCCATCGCCCAGTAAATCGCCTCTACCACACTGCTGATAGGAGCCTGTTTGTTTTCATCCAAAACTCTGGCGGAATACAATTCAATATTGGAACCAGTTCCAATAACCTCGCTGTCAGTTCCTGTTCCCACAATCAGACTAGCTACGCTGGTACCATGCCCGGTAAAATCTTCATACAACGGTGTTGTAACCGGCGTATCTTTGATAAAATTCTTCCTTTCTTTTACGGCGATATTATCTGTCACATCTATACCTGAGTCAATCACTGCGATTTTCACTTTCGATCCAGCCTGTGAGGCTTCAACATTCAGTGCCTCCCGATTCCAAGTCTCACTAAGAGGCTTGACCATATCCTCTCCGGCTTCTGCTTCGGTCTCTATGGTGAAATCTTTTTCTACGCAGATAATGCCCTTATCTGCCTCTACCTGAACCGCTTCAGAACCAGTAAGCTCTAAAGTCAAAGCATCGCCATTTTCAGCCAGCACAGAATGTTCTTCTTTTAGCTTTTCAATGCTTTCATCGTTTTTTGCGATAACGATATATGCATCCGTATCCGTTTCTGCATAGACAGCGCTCGTGTTCAAATACATGCTCGACTGCAATATCATCAATATTGCGATGCAAACGCACGTAAGCTTTCGTAAGCTTCCTTTCTTTGTTCTTTTCATTTGTGATTCTCCTTTTTCAGGATAGGCGCATATATCTTCATTCATGCGCCTATCCTCCCATTGATTTCCCGCCAAGAAAGTACAATTAAATAAAACCTGTTATAATAAATCCACTTCCACATACAGGCTCCGGAGCAATTCGTCTGCCTCTTCCAATCTCTGCATCATGTCTTCAGCAGGCTCTCCTTTATCAAAGTACACCTGCTGTACGCAATCGTAGTAGATATCCCGGATCTGTCGATACGCCCGAGCAGGGGCAGTTCTCACATCGGAAACATTGGTATAGACTTCATCAGGCAGACGATTTTCTTCACATCTAGGGACATACAGTTTATCCCATTCTATATACGTACTAAAGAAAAACGCATATCCAAAATCGATGGTCTGAAATTCAGGAGTGTTTCCCTCTATCAGATCCTCTAGTTGATCGTGAAAGTATATGTACTTTATTTTCGCATCCTGAAGGCTCTGATTGTACCTCATATTCTCTTGGACGTCTTTTACGACGCACAAGGAAAAAATAGCAACCAGAATAAAGATTCCCACAACAAGCTTTTTCCTTGGCCTCTTCATCTGCTAATCCTCTCTATTTGTAATTCTTTCCATAAAGCGTATGCGTTATGGTTGCGGTTCCGGTCGTCACTGTTGAATATCTGGATAATCCGTCCATGATCATCCGATATTCCATACTTGCCGTGCATGTCGCTGTAGCTTTATCCCCATCTGGAGCCTCACTGTTTTCATCGTAATCTACAATAAAAGCGACTCCGTTCATCTCATTCAATTCGGCGTCACTGGAATTGGTGCTTTGGGGCAAATTGATCACCGCATTTTTATCTATGTTGAGGCTGTCCCATACAAGGACGTTAAAGACTGCTTTGGTATCACGACTCGTCCCAAGATGATCCGTTATTTTTACCGATGTCGTTTTAAAGCCAGACGCGGCATATTCAAGCGTCGTTGTTAAGAGAGTCGCAGCTGCTTGATTTGGAACATATGACGCTAATATGGAAAGTGTCTTTGCCATAATTGAGGAACCATCTGTCGGTTTTGTTCTTGTAATACACAAAAGAGGTTCGGTATTTGATGTCCTTCCACATGAAAAACTCGCTTTAATCCGATAAGGAACAGCCTGAACTGCCCCGTCAACATACCTTACGGCATTATATGATCTGGAAAATACACGAATCAATTCGCTTCCGCTTTCCGCCTCTTTAGCGCGGGGATCATATTTTGCGACGCTCATAACAATCATCTGTTTATCCCTGGTAACGCCATCTAGCTTGCTGTCTGATTTGTTCGTTACATGATGAAATTTGCTCCCCTTTGCTTCCGCCATAACTTGTTCGCTGTTCGTTTCCGCATCACTCACAGCACTTTTCGCTTCTTCAGCTTCAACTGCCTGCGCATAAGTTTCCGCAGTCTTCTGAACTAATTGTTTTTGTGCTTTGAAAGGTTCCCCATAAAACAACATAATCTGACTTTCATTAACCGGGTTCTGTATTACAAGACTTGCCACGGCATCTGCATAGTTTTCAGTCATGGTGAGATCCAAGATACCCTCAATTTTTTTACCTTTTATAAATAGGGAAATGTCCATCGCACCATCATACAAATTTCTTCCATCACTTTGCGTTTTAAATAATTCCGCGTCTTCGAAATCAAAGGAAGCCGTTTCGCCGTCCACAATTACCAGCCCTCTTCCTGTCAGATAAACCTGCTGGCCTTTTTCTCTCACACTTTCGATCTTAAGCTTAAGCGTGTTTCCCGCTTGCGCATAATCAAACTTTAAACTTCCATTAAAGTTTTTCATAATCTCGATTTCTTTCTCGTCAGATGAAAGCTTTAGCTCTAAATCATATTTTTCTATCTCGCCAGTCGAGATATTCTCAGCAAAAACATAAGTCATCGTTGAAAGAACTAGTGCAATCATGATCACTATACTGATGAACTTTTTCATGTTTTCTCCTTTCTACATCGCATTTCAGTAACTTACTGTATCGCTATACTTTGTAACATGCTCATACTTTGTCCCGCTGTAAGCGTAACAGGACGCTTTTGCACGATACTTATAGCCTTTGGTCACTTGTTTGGTCTTTGTCAAACTGCGGTTGACCGTTTCGCCGGTTGACAGCCAGTCATCAACATCTTCCCAAACGCCATCTTTGTATCGCTGAAGATACAAATGCACTGTAGTTTTTGTTGTAATTCCTGAAATGCCATTAATGTTTCCCTTCAATGAAGCCATCCCATCCTTTTCAACCTCAAGGGAAGCCGACGCAGAGCGATAATAAAGCGCCATAGTATCTGCTCCACTACCTGGATTTACTGCCGCAGATACAGGACTTACCGTCAGAATAAGCAACAAACTCAGTACTGCGATAGCTTTTACACTCTTCTTGAGCATTTTCTCACCACCTTTCCGTTATATATTTGCTTGGGTCTTAACCCTTACATTTATATAAACCTGAAAAAGTGACAAAAGGGGACAATCTTTTTCAAAAAATTATTTCCAATTTTCTCCTGTCCTTCCACCCCCTGGATCAGCGTATCTCCTCTGCAATTTGATAAAGCGCCTCTAGCTCGCACGTTCCTGCTATATCAAACAAATATATTCCATCTGACCAAGTGAGGGCATGATACTGACCCGTTGACCACTCATATCCTTGATTGCCGTTTATTTCAACTTCCCTTAATACACCAGTTTCATTGTCTATACTCAGTCCCATGTTCTCAATTTTTCCTGTCTGCGAATAGTAAATCACGGTCCCGTCTTCGCCTTCGTACTCAATATAGTAGTCCGTCCTCCCCTTATCTTCTGTCACAATCCGATACCCTTCCGGCGTTTCCGGCTTGATGTGACGGAACTCCTTTGTCAGACCGTCAGGGTCCTCAACCTCGAAGGTCACATCCATGGTTCCCTGCTCCTCATTCTCGCTGGTCAGCCACTTCACCAGAGGCTTTGTCACCGCCACGCCACACGCTGCAGTCACCATGATCAAAGCGGCCACGAGAGCCAAAGCCACGGCCCGCCGGATTCTGCGTCTGCCCACGCTGACGTACTGCCGGTCCGCCATGACAAAGATCCTGCGCATCCGCTCCGTAAAATTCCTGCTGAACGCGTAGTCATACGTTTCAGGATCAAAGGCGCCTGTTTCGGCGAAATCGAGCAGCAAAGCGTCTTCGATGATCTGGTGAACTCTATTTTCCATCTCCATCATTCTCCAACCTTTCTCTCAAAAGCTTTCTGGCCCGCTGCACTCGTTTCTTCGCGTTTTCTACGGTGATTCCCAGCAAATTTGCCGTTTCCTTCAAATCATACCCGTAGTATTCATGCAGGTAAAAGGCATAGCGGTAGATTTCCGGAAGCTCTCTAATCGCCTGAACTGCTTCATCATACCGTGCTTTCACTACAGTGTCCGACCACGCATCACCCGGTTCCTGCCGGTTTTCCATAGCATCATAGGACTCTGCAGCAAAGCTTCCTTTCATCATTGTAAGAGCAACGTTTCTAACTATAATAACCGTGAAATTCCTTGTTTGGGGACAAAGAATTTCACCTACTTTATGAAAATTTTTCGCTATGCGAAGAAAAGCCTCCTGTACCGCGTCCTCCGCCAGATGGTCATCCTTTAGAATCCGCTTGGCCTCATAATGCATCAGCTTTCTATATTGATGATACAGCTGCTCAAACCCGGACTTTTCATTCTCCGTATCCAGCATCATCAGAAACATGTTCAGCACACCGGTTCCCCTTTTCTATATATGAGTTTACCTAATTGTATCACACAATATATTCTGCTGCAAGGCTTCGCCAACTAGATAATTCGGTGCTTTTTCGGACTTTTCATTGACAATTTGATTTATTTATGGTATATTAACGGTATAAAGAGACTCCGCCCCTTACGAAAGGAATGTTCTTATTATGACTTTGACAGAAATGAAGCAAAAAAAGCATGAACTCGGTTATTCCAATGAACAGATCGCGCAGCTGTCCGGTGTGCCCTTCGGCACGGTACAGAAGATATTTTCCGGCACTACCAAGCATCCCCGTTATGCCACTCTGCAGGCTCTGGAAAAGATCTTTGCCGACCAAAAGCCTTCCAGCAGCGGTGCCTCAGCTGTTCAGGAAGAAGCCTTCTCTTACGGAGCATGCAAAACAGAAAAGAAGCAGGGTGAATATACACTGGAGGACTACTACGCCCTGCCGGATGACTACCGGGCTGAACTGATCGACGGCGTCATCTACGAGATGTCCTCTTCCAATTTCAATCACCAACTACTGGCTTCCAGACTGCACATGGCGTTTTTCAGCCATATTCTAAAAAATAAAGGGGACTGCTTTGCTCTGGAAGCTCCCATGGACGTTCAGCTAGAATGCGATAACAGGACCATGGTCCAGCCCGACGTTATCGTCCTCTGTGACCGCGGGAAGCGGCGCAAGTTCGGTATCTTCGGCGCGCCGGATCTTCTCATAGAGATCCTTTCCCCTTCTACAAGAAAAAAGGATCTTGGCATCAAATTCGTAAAATACGAAAACGCCGGCGTGAGGGAATACTGGATTATCGATCCTGATCAGGAGAAGGTTCTGGTCTATGATTTCTCACAGGAAATTTACCCGGTCATCTACGACTTTCAGAGCAAGATTCCTGTTGGTATCTTTGATGGAAAGTGCGTCATCGATTTTTCCGAAGTCTCTGATGATCTGTACACAGGAGAGGAATAGCCGTTGCGAAGGCTGCCTCGTAGGAAAAACAGACGGGAAAATACACGCCGCAGATGGGTTCTTTGCAGTTACCGCGCAGATGGGTTCTTTGCAGTTGCCGCACGAAAAAAAGTCCTTAAACACCTGTTTTAGGCATTTAAGGACTTTGATTTCTGTTTCTCTGTTTATGCAGCTTTTAATTAGTCGGCAACATAAGGCAGTAAAGCGACGATTCTTGCTCTCTTGATCGCAGTTGTCACTTCTCTCTGATGTACTGCGCAAGTGCCCGTGATTCTCTTCGGCAGGATCTTACCTTTCTCGGTAACATACTTTCTAAGTTTATCTACATCTTTGTAGTCGATCACTTCTGTCTTGTCAGCGCAAAACTGGCATACTTTTCTTCTTCTCATGCCGCCACGTCTTCTATCCATCATGTTACATGTATCTCCTTTCCTTAGAATGGAACGTCTTCATCGATCGCCTGGAAGGAATCCGGCATCTCCTCCGGCATACCGTCTGACTGCGGTTCACTGTAACCGCCCTGACCGCCGTAGTTTTGCTGCGGAGCATATCCTTCCTGCTGTTGATTGCCATAGCTACTCTGCTGGTTGTCATCCCGTTGGTTATAGTTCTGCTGGCCGCTATAGCCCGAAGAAGCGTTCTGTCTTGGCGCGGAACTGTTTTGACTGCGGTCGCCCCACTCCAAAAATTCTACTCTGTCTGCCACAACATCCGTGGTGTAAACGGTCACGCCATCTCTGTTCTGGTAACTTCCGGTCTGTAGTCTTCCCTGAACGCCTACCAGTCTGCCCTTTGCCAGATAACGCTCGCAGTTTTCCGCCTGCCTGCCGAATACGGTGATGCGCGGAAAATCGGCCTGCTTTTCGCCGCCTGCCCGCACGGGTCTGTCGACAGCAATATTAAAAGTCACAACTGCCGTCTGTGTCGCTGCGGCATATCTGATCTCAGGATCTCTGGTCAGCCTTCCGATTAGTACAACACTATTCATTTAACTACACTCCATTCTTATTTCGCTTCTTTACAAATGATGATGTGTCTCATGACATCGTCAGAGATTCTCAGTCTTCTGTCGAGTTCCTTAGGTAATTCCGGATTTGCTGCAAATTCGATGACTACATAGTAACCTTCGTTCTTCTTCTCGATCGGATATGCAAGCTTTCTCATTCCCCAAGCGTCGACTTTCTCGACTTCGCCCTCAGCAGCGATCACCGCCTTTGCTTTTTCGATGACAGCTTCTCTCTTTTCATCTTCTAAAGCAGGGTTGATAATGAACATAACTTCATATTTTTTCATTGGTTTCACCTCCCTATGGACTAAATGGCGTAAGTTTTGCTTACGCAGAGAACTGCACGATCTCGTCTACTTAAAAATCATGCCCCATTAGTATATCACAAATCCTTGGAAATGCAAGAGTTTTTTGCAGATTCCGCAAAATCCGCAAAATACATTCTCGCTTTCTCCTCGCCCAGATTAAAGTGTTTCCGCAGTCGTTTTATGATCTCGTCCTCACCTCTACCATCCTCCAGATGATCCGCAATCAATGCCGCAATGCCTTGTTCGAGACCTTGTTCGAGACCTTGTTCGAGACCTTGTTCGAGGCCCTGTTCGAGGCCCTGTTCGAGGCCTTGTTCGAGACCTTGCTTCAACCCAACGGTGCGGCCCTCTTCCAGTCCCTTTGCAAATCCCTCTTCTCTGGCTTCCTCAGACCTGATCGCCAGAAACTCTTCTCTTGTGATATCATCATATAACATGGTGCCCACCTCCGCGCTGTGCATCTTCAGAAAATCCTCCAGGACGCCTTCTTTCAAGCAGCGGCCTACCGCCAGATCTATGGCCTCCTTCAACTCCCGCCCCTGGGATATGCCCTTGCGGATATAATGGAGCAGCGTGCCGTAGCCCTGCAGCTTCTCACTGCGTCCGAGGATCTGATTCTGTTTCCATTCTTCGTCTTCATTGTACACCACTTTGATGATTTTTACCACCAGTTCCAGTGAATTTTCCGGCGGCTCATCTGAAAAACTGGCGGATAGCCTGAGCTCATCTACGTCCCATGGCTCCTCTCCCGTATAGATCACAAAGAACTCCGGTGTCGGGATCTTGACCAATCCACTTTTGAACAGGAGCCTGCTGTCCACGATCGTCTCAAAGGTTCTGGCAATATACTGAAGCTGCCGCATGGGCATGTTCTCGGATTTCGCACTCTGATGCTCGGTCAGGACGATATATCGATGGTCGATGACGAAACCCAGGTCGTTCTTCACGCCCTGGTAAAGCACATCCTCCAAGGTTGTAAACTGCACCTCTGTTTCCGGACCGTAATCCGTTCCCTCCAATGCGTTGAACAGCTCAATGGCGTTTTTCCGTTCCGAAAACAGCAGTCGAAACACACTGTCCTGATAATTTCTTCTTCCTTTGATTTCTTCTTTTATCTGGTTTTCCTCCGGCATAAATCTCTCTCCTTCTTTTGATGGCGCCTGGCAGCGCCTCGGATTTATGCTGTCATTATACATCCTATTCCAGTTAAAATCAAGAAATGATTCCTTAAAAATCTTTATTTGTTATATTACTTCTTTTTGTACTTTTATTTCCACTCATTCCATACAAGGTTTTCTGTGAACTTCTAAAGAATTAACTCTCGTGGGACTAGCTGTCCTTTGAATACGATGCCACGAATTTCGCGGTCTTGGCTTTTTTCTTTTCCACTGGCAGGAACAGCAAAAGCAAAACAGACAGATCTGAAATAAGACTGTTTTTCTCTCAGAAAATCGAATAGGAGGCTGTCATCAGCCTCCTATTCGATTTTCCACAGCTTCTCCGGGTACAAACCCTTATCCTTCATGGACTGTAGCGCATCGACCACGCTTTCTTTGTCCTCTTTGTACGTCACGCCGTACCATTTGTCGTGAGAGGTCAAAACTCGGACGGACGCCTTTTGTTCCTTGATCAGCTGATCGACGACGCCGGGCAGGAAATATTCGCCCTTCAAAGGGTTTTCCGCCAGGGCTTTGTCCAGAAATGCCGGGAAGCGAGCCTCCATCTCGCGGACGAAGGACTGGGTGAAGCCCCAGAAGTTCATGGATACGGTGGTGCCTTCAGCCAGTTCATGCCAGCTTTCGCCGTCGTCCTCAGTATAGGCAATCCCGCCGCCCCGACGCATGATCTTGGTCCGCTCCACGATGTCCTCCAGATAGCCTTTGTCGCTGACCTGGCAGATGCCGCGGGCCACATGGCCGTTTTCGGTCAAAGTGTTTTCCAGCTGGTAGCCGACCATGCAGTACCGGTATTTCTCATCGTCCTGAGCCTGCTCCAGATAGTCGTAGATGGACGCGAAGGCTCCGGGTCCGTAGTAATCGTCTGCGTTGATCACGGCAAAAGGCCCTTCGATCAGATGCCGGGCGCTGAGCACAGCGTGACAAGTGCCCCACGGCTTTACTCTGCCCTCCGGCACGGTATAGCCGGCCGGAATATCGTCCAACTGTTGAAAGGCGTACGCCACATGTATGTATTTACCTGCCTTCCCATCGATCAAAGCGCGAAAATCCGCTTCGTTTTCCTTTTTGATGATGAATATGGCCGTTTCAAAACCCGCCATATGGGCGTCATAGAGTGAGAAATCCAAAAGGATTTCACCCTGACTGCTGATGGGGTCGATCTGCTTCAATCCGCCGTATCTGCTGCCCATGCCGGCAGCCATTATGATCAAAACCGGTTTCTTCATTTCCGTCGTCCTTTCCGTCGTCCTCCTGGGTTCGTTCTGTTTCCTGCGAAATCTGCCCGATTCTGCTCGGGCCGCTTCACGGCGAAGCGGCTTTCCCTTCTCCCTTCTGCAAAGCCTTGGCCGTATTGCCGTATTCCTTCCTAATTATATCAAATATCCATCCTTTTACAAGCGTAATCTGCACGGCCTGCAGACGTGCTGCGGCGCAAAGACCCATCCCATGATACCTGCCTTTCGCTCCGTGCGTGTACCGTCGTCCCTATGTCGCTGCCCGTCCAAATCGACAGATGCTTTTTTCCCTCTTTGGTGCTATACTGTAAACAGCAGAGAAAACAAACCTGCAGACGTTGCAGACGTTGCAGTGATCGATCTCGATCAAAGGAGGAGCATCTCACATGATAAAGACCATGGAAACCGCAGAGAGGGATGCTGCTTTGGCTGTTGCGAACCTGATGGCGGCGGCGGCCAGAACGGCACCCAAGGGCAGCGGCAAAGATAAAGTCATCACTATGATTTTAACAGGGGAGGACAAGGCCAGGCTGGCAGAAGAAATGCGCCGGACTGCCGAAGAATACGGAGAAGCCTTCATAGAGAGGGATGCTCACAACGTGGAAAACAGCCATTGTATCGTCCTCATCGGCGTTACCGGCCAGCCCTTCGGCCTTGCCAACTGCGCCATGTGCGGATTTGAAAACTGCGGGGCCATGAAGAAGGCAGGCGCCAACTGCGCCTTCAACATTACCGATCTGGGTATTGCCATAGGATCCGCCGTTTCCGTCGCCGCGGATCATCGCATCGATAACCGGGTTATGTTCTCCGCCGGGCGGGGCGCCGTCAGAATGGGCATCTTTCCCCAGGACGTACGCGTCTGCTACGGCATCCCACTCTACACAGGTGCTAAGAGCATCTACTTTGACCGGGACGCCGGCAGCGTTCTGCTGTAGATCACGATAGCTTTTTGTGCGGCTCTTTGATCAAAAGTGCCTGCTGACAGCCCTATCAGGTCCGTACTGCGGGTCCTTTTTTGCAAAAGGGCCCGCAGCAGGTCTGCATAGAACGGATGTCTTATTCAAGATTTACCCTTCATCTTATCTGATTGTCCGAAAGAACTATCCGATCGGTTCAAAATCTTCAGCGCCGTGTTTGCAGATAGGGCAAATGAAGTCAGCAGGAAGCGGATCGCCTTCGTAGACATATCCACAGATCTTGCATACATATCCCTTCACCTTCGGCTGCTCCGGCTTCGGTTTGATATGGTCGAAATAGTACTGATACGTCGTGGACGGCACGTCAGACAATACTTCCTCTTCTTCCACATCTCCGATGAACATCATATGAGTTCCCAGATCCACCGTCTTGTTCACCTTCACAGAGATGAACGCGTTGGTTCCCCTGGTCAGGTAGAGCAGCCCTGCCTCAGATCTCTTGACGTCGGCGTAATCAGCGAACTTATCTACATTCTCGCCGCTCTGGAATCCGAAGTGCTGGAAGGTCTCAAACTTCACATCCTGGCTCAGGAAAGACAGGCCGAAGACGCCGGTCCTTTCGATCATGCCGCAGGTATAGTTTTTCTTGTTGACACAGATGGATACCTGCTTTGGCTGATCCGTCACCTGGATCGCCGTGTTGATGATACAGCCGTTGTCCTTGTCCCCCTCACGGGCCGTCAGCACGAACAGGCCGTAGCTGAATTTAAACATTGCGCTCATACTTCATACCTCCTAAATTTCATTGATCAATAAGTATATTTTAACAGCTATAGCGAGATTCTGGTAAAACTCTTTTTCGTTGGAGTTGGGGTCCAGCTTCTCCTGCAGCTTTCCAATACGGTATCTTATGGTGTTCTTATGGCAGAACAGCCGCTCTGCCGTCTTCACTGCATCTCCCTTTGCCAGCACATATTCCATGGCCGTATGCATCAATTCTCCGTCCTTTTCCTTCTCTTCATGGAGAGGCGCGAAGAAGTTCTGCACATAGCGCCGCATCGGCGCCGTATGGATATAGGATACGATCAGTTGATAGATACCCATATCCCGGTAATATTGAAGATCTTTTTTCTCTATTTCCGCGACCTTTTCCGCCCAGTAAGCTTCCCTGATGGCCAGATGGAACTGGTCGTCGATCCTCCGCACGTTGCTGACCCCCGTGGTCAGATTCCTGCCCACCAGTCCATAGACGATGGCTACGTCCTCCAGCAGCGTATGGAAACGGTCGGGACGGTCCTCGTCCTGGGATAAAATGATGATGAAAAGGTCTTCGTACTTTCCCACAAAGGTCTTGCTGCGCAGCTTCTCATCCGGCCTGCTGCTCCGGATCTTAGCGCTGATCTGGCTGCCCTTCAGCTCCCTGTCCCGGATGCAGACCGCCGCCACCATGGGCCGCAGCAGAGGATTGATCCGCTCGTGGGCCTCTTCAGCTTCATCCTCCGTAAACTCCCGCGTCAACATTTCCCCGATCAAAGGCTCCGTCAGCCCCAAAATGTCGTCCCGTTCCACCAGACTGCGGATACTGAAAATGATATCCTCGAAGAATTCATCGTGGCCGAACTTCAGAATGGGAAACTCCATCTTGTCAGCATAAGCCAGGGCTTCTGCGGGCAAGTCGTTGAAAAATACGGGCTTATAGGCCATAGCCTGCACGTTCTGACTGATCAGCTTTTTCACCGCCTTCAGGATCAGCTCCGGTTCATCTTTGGCAAAGAGCAGGCTGGTCAGCACCAGGCTGCTGCCATCAAAGCCCCGCTCACGATAGGCCAGACCCTCGTCCATAAATTCAAAATCCAGGATTTCCGTTGCCGTGACCGTCCTGTCCAGGCCTTTCTTTCCGGCGACCAGCTTGAAATCTCTGAGAGCATCCAGATTCAAAAGGTCATGGATCGTTACCGCCATACATTTTTTCCTTTCCTGTGCGGATCAAAGACGTCCAGCCTTGTCTCCGCCTTCTCGTAGATCAAAGTGGCGGCAAGCAGAAAGGCCAGCCCCAGACTCCATCCGCCCAAAATATCCGTAGGGTAGTGGACACCTACATAGACTCGGCTGCATCCGATCGACAGGATCAGCAGTGAAAGCAGGATCGTCAGCGCGTTGACCAGTCTTCTGTCCTGACAGTGCCTGCGCAGAAGATAGATCAAAATGCCGTAGCATACGATGCAGTTCATAGAATGTCCACTGGGAAAAGACCAGCCGCTTTCCTCTATCAGCCGCACGGCCACCTCCGGCCTCGGCCTGGCGAAAACAGTCTTCATGATTTTGTAAAGCACGGTAGATGCCGCGGCAAAACATGCGTAGGGCAGTCCGTAACGCCGTCTGGTTTGCGGCAGTACCAGCAAATCGGCGCCCACCGTGACTACTGTCTGCCAGTTTCCCAGATAGGTAACGGCAATCATGACTCCGTTCAGTGCGGGATTCCTGTGCCCATACACCCACTGGCTAATCACCGTGTCAAAAGCCAGAATCCCATGGGAAGATACCAGCCAGGCAAGATAAGCGAAGCATAGCAATGCTACGCTGATGAAAAAATACCGCTTTTTCATCAGATCGCCGTATCTCTCTATCATGGAAGATTCTCTCCTTCTCTTGCAGCAGTTTCAAACTTTCATTCCTATTATACCTTTTTTGAGTAGATATTTCCACTGCTTTTATGGTATATTATAGGTGAGATAGTTTTTGTTTTGTTTGAGTAACAGGAGGAGCCCTTTGAAAATACTTCGGAATCTGCCAAACGGCATCAAGCTGTTCCGCTCTGTCGGCGTATTTAATTACTACTTAAAAGATCTGGAAGCCCTTCGGGCGTCAGGGGATGCGGAGAAGGAACGGGAGCTGATCGCCCATGCCACGAATATCTGGGTGGACAAGGTCATAGACCTCTTTGATCTGACCGTCAACGTGTCAGGCCGCGAGAATATACCGTCAGAAGGACCTTGCGTATTCATCGCCAACCATCAGGGCTACGCGGATATCGTCGTATTGTTCAAAGCCGCCCAGGGACGGCAGATCGGTTTCATCGCCAAGGACACCCTGGAAAAGGTTCCTTACTTCGGCAAGTGGATCCGGGCCATACGCGGCGTCTTCATCAAAAGAGGGGACACCAGGGAAGCCCTGAAGTCCATCCAGGCCGGCGTTCAGACACTGAAGGAAGGCTATTCTCTGGTCATCTTCCCTGAGGGCACCAGAAGCCGCAAGGCTGAGATGGGCAGCTTCAAAGCCGGCAGCTTCAAGCTGGCCACGAAGGCGAGAGTGCCTATCGTACCGGTTTCCATCAACGGTACCCGCCACGTGTTTGAGGACAAAGGCGTCATCACCGGAGGCGCCACCGTGGATATCTTGATCCATCCGTATATCGATACGGCTTCTTTGGACCGGCATCAGACGGCGAATATCGTTCATCAGGTTGAAGATACGATCAGGAAGGGTCTCGATCAGCTGATCGAGATCGAACAGGCGAGAGAGAATCAAAAGGAGGAGTAGAGAATATGACAATTCATCTGACAAAAGACAACTTTGAAAAGGAAATCATGCAGTCCGACGTTCCCGTATTGGTAGATTTCTGGGCGCCATGGTGCGGCCACTGCATCAACCTGGCACCGGTCATCGACGAGATCGCGGAGGAATACGCCGACAAGGTCAAGGTCTGCAAGCTGAATATCGACGAAAATCAGGAGCTGGCGATCCGGTACGGCATCATGAGCATTCCGGTGTGCGCTAAATTTGAAAAGGGCGAAATGGTGGCAAAGACCCTTGGCGCCCTGCCGAAGGCCGCTCTGATCCAGCAGCTGGGACTGTAAGACCCGACAATGAGAAAAAACTGTCGTGCAAAATGCATGGCAGTTTTTTCTTGTAAACGTTCTAATACTTTCTTCTGAAATCGGTCGTACTTTAGTCCGCTTTGGCCCCAGACCTATTTACTTTTCTTTTTCCATGAGGTAAAGTAAAACCGTAAAGGGGGACAAGAGATGTGTATGTGTTAAAAGTGTTTGTCGGTGTTGTGTTGCTATGTATGAATATAGGTGGACTTGCCCAGTTCATCCTGCCCCTGATGGGAGCCGTGATCATCTCAGTCCAGATTGTGAAGCTAAGAGACAGCGATTGTTGCTTTCCTGCCGGACTGATTCTGACGTCCCTTACGGCAACCTGTTCAGGAGCGGGTGCTATCCTGTATTTCATACCTGCCTATGGCGGAGCCCTGGACAGCCTGATGTTCTTCAGCAGGATCTTGCTGACCTGCCTGGTGTTCCTGTCGCTGTTCATCGGATGCAGAGCCTGTACAGGCGAGAAGTTCTACAGCTTTTCCCTGCTGTGTATCATGCACCTGGGTGTTGCCGCTATCGTCTTTCTCAATCCGGTCCTGCATTTCAACTATGATCTTTTCACAAAGGGCATGGCCGGCATGGTCTACATGTTCATTCTGATGTACGTGTACGTGGATTTGCAGAATCTGATCATCGATGAAAGGGAAGCGGTGATAGGGCAGCCTTTGCTGGCAGAAAAAAGTTAGTGGAAAGTCAAGGGACTTTCAAGCAGTTTGTGTCGTGTAACATGTGGAAAAAGCTCCGGCCTGAAAACCGGAGCTTTTTCACTGCATCACCTTTTCTGTTCTATTCTATCAGTCGTCCCACTCGTCAATCCAATCCTTTTCCCAGTCGATGATCACACCGGAATTAGCGTCGATCTCAAACTCGTAATCGTAATCGCCCAGAATGGCTTCCCCCTCGTAGATATAGCGCCCGTCATCCTTCTCCAGCTGAAGCTCAATAATGGAAGCGCCCGGGATCTTCGCCAGGACGATGGATTCTGCCTTTTCCTGAGAGATCCTGTCACTGCCGGAACTTGAGGAACCGCTGGAGCTACCGCTTTTATCTGAAGAACTGGTGGAGCCGGAGGAACTGTTTGTCTTTGAAGAACTGCTCGTCTTTTCTTCTGCCGAATCATTTGGATCATTATGAGGATCCTGAGATCCGTCATCACCATCGTAGTCGAAGTAGCTGTCATGTTCGTTTTCCAGCGTCACTTCTCCTGTTTCTGCCTCGACGATGTAGTCGTACTCCACGTTGTCTTTGATCAGCTCAACCTCATAGAAATAGCTTCCTCCCTCATTTTCCAGATCGATATCCTTAACAAACCCGCCGCCTGCTTTTTCGATGATCAGCTGTTCCACTTCCTCATAGGACAGGAACTTGCCGGTCTCCGAAGCGGTTCCGCTCTCCTGGTCGTCCGTCGGAATGGTTACGGCAGTCCCGTATTTCACGGTGCTTTCCAGAATCACGCCCGTTTCCGGATGAATATCCGCATCCCCGTAAAATTCGTTGGATTTAAAATCCACTTCATATACGTAGAGTCCGTTGTCCTTTTTCAGGGATACGGTCACGCTGCTCACGCCCTTGAACTTGTTTTCGACGATCTCCTTGACTTCACTTTCCGTCAGGGTCACCGTCTCGCTTCCGATATCGTTGTCCAGCTGAGTTTCCACTTTCTTGACTTTTTTCGTATCCTTATGGACTTCGACCTCAAATCCTTCGCCGGCTTCATCGTCATGAAACATGACTTCATACTTGTTTTCTTCCTCTTCACTGGTCACAAACTTGGCGGTGGAAGGCACGTATTCGCTGGCGATCTCCTTGGCTTCATCCAGGGTCAGAGCCTGAGAAAAGCCGGTGGAAAAGACGATGGCGGCAATGATGATGACCAAAGCCACTGCGGCGATGATACCGTTTTTCTTTGTTAATAATTGATTCATTACTTATCCTCCTGTAAACAAATGTGATTGCATCTTTGCTTCTCTCTTCTTTGTAGCCAAAGAATACATGAAAAACATGAAAATAAAATGAAAAATCCTTTAAAATATGTTTTTTTTGCGCTATCATGAAAGTAAAGGAAAACATGCAAGCAGACAAAATACAGGGAAACAAAGAAAACGCAAGAAAACGAACGAGAGAACAAGGGGGCTGTTTCATGAAATTGCTCATCGTAGAAGATAAAAAGAAGATCTGCCAAACCATAGCCAAACATCTGAAGGACGAGGGATACGCCGTAGACGCCTGTTATGACGGAAGCGACGCCCTCGCCTATATCGAAGGCACGGAGTATGATGCCATCGTTTTGGATATCATGCTGCCCGGCGTAGACGGCATCACAGTGCTGAAAACCCTGAGGAACAGGAAGCTGAAGACGCCGGTTCTGCTGCTTACCGCCAAATCCTCCATCGAGGACAAGGTCAAAGGGTTGGACAGCGGCGCTGACGACTATCTGACAAAGCCATTCAGCCTGGAGGAGCTCTCCGCCCGCATACGGGTCATGATCCGGCGCAACGGCGTAGAGCGCATAGACAACATACTGACCGCCGGCCCTTTGTCCCTGGATACGGACAAGAAGACCGCCTTCCGTGACGGCAGAGAGATACCACTGACCGCCAAGGAGTTTTCCATTCTGGAATACCTGCTCCACAACAAGGGCATCGTCCTGTCCCGGGAAAAGATCATGCACCACATCTGGAACTACGACTATGAAGGCAGCAGCAACATCATAGACGTATATATAAGGACTCTTCGCAAGAAGATCGACGCCGGCGGCGATAAGAAAGTCATACAGACGGTCCGCGGCATAGGCTACGTGATCAAAGATGAGGAAGACCCGTCATGAAGATGAAAAACGCTTCCATCAAAAAAAGAGTGACCCTGTATTATTCCGTCGTATTGGTCGCCATCGCTGTCGCTCTCTTTACCGTATTTTACTTCGCGGCTCTTCGCCAGATGGACGTAGTATCTCAGGACACGGTCATGAAGGCCGTACAGAATTCCTTCGACGACATTATGGCAGGGGAGGATTTTATCGAGATCGACAGCGACTTTGACTCTTACCGGAAGGGTGTTACCCTTCTGGTCTACAGCGAATCCGGAAAGCTGATCAAGGGCAGGGTCCCAAAGGATTTTCCTACCTACCTTCCTCTGGAAGCGGGCCGCTTTGAGAATATAGAAGGGGAGGAGGACACCTGGATCGTCTACGACCTCTATAACACCTATGAAAACGGCCAGGGCATCTGGGTCAGAGGCATCTATCCTCTGGATAACTCCGTAAACACCCTGAACGCTATCCTGCTGATCATGCTCGTCGCCCTTCCGGCCATTTTGCTGATCGCCATTCTGGCCGGCCGGCACATTACCAAGCAGGCCTTCGCTCCGATCTCCCAGATCACGGAAACCGCCAATTCCATCAACAACGGCCACGACCTTTCCAAAAGGCTTCCTCAGGGGGAGACAAAGGACGAGCTGTACGACCTGACGGAAACCTTGAATCAGATGATTGGCCGTCTGGAAGACGCCTTTCAGGCGGAAAAGGATTTTTCCTCCGACGTGTCCCACGAGCTAAAGACGCCGGTGGCCGTCATCATGGCGGAGTGCGAATACACGCTGCAAAAGGAAAGGCCGCCGGAGGAATATCAGGCATCTCTGCAGACGATTCAAGACCAATGCCGCAGGACCATGTCTCTGATCCAGCAGCTGTTGCAGCTGTCCAGGACCATCGACAAGGAAAAGACCATTGAAACAGAAGCATTCAGCCTGACCCTGCTCTGCGAAAGCATTTCCGAAGAGATCTCTCTGCTGGCGGAGGAGAAGGGTATCGTCCTGCGGACCCAGATCGATCAAGATGTGGATATCTGCGGAGATGAAACGCTGATCATGCGCATGATCCTGAACCTGCTGACCAACGCCGTCAAATACAGCAAGGAGAAAGGCGAGGAGGAGAGATGGGTCCGCCTGCAGCTGTCCAGGACAAAGAAAAAAGCCGTCGTCACAGTCGAGGACAACGGCATAGGCATCAAAGAGGAAGAATTGGAACGGATCTTCCAGAGATTTTATAAGGTTGATAAAGCCAGAAGCGGAGAAGACAACAGCTTCGGCCTGGGTCTTTCCATGGTCAAATGGATCGCAGAGGCTCATCACGGCCAGGTACGGGCAGAAAGCGCCTTCGGCACCGGCAGTCGATTTACCATAGTGCTGCCTCTTCTGCCTATTGCCGATGAAACTCCTCACGAAATTGATTGACGATGTTCCTCTCCGCGCGGGAGATCGTCATCTGGGATACCCCCAGCGTTTTGGCGATCTCCGCCTGTGAACGGTTGTAAATGAACCGCTCTTTGAAAATATACCGGTACTGTTCACTGAAGCCTCCCATGACCTTCTTTATGATCTCAGAGGTTTCGATCCTTTCGTAGCCCTTTTCATCGAAGCCGGTATATTTTTCAAGGAATGGGTTTTCCCCGTCTTCCCCCATCTCGTCAAAGGTCTTATCCAGGGAATAAGTACCGTAAGCCTGGGAGCTTTCCATAGCCTCCACGATCTGCTCCTGGGTGTATCCCGTCATCGAAGCAATCTCTTCCACTGTAGGCTTCCTGTGCTGCTCCGCGTACAGGTGATCCTTGGTCTCCTGGACCTTGGCGGCGATCTCCTTCAGGCGGCGGGGAACCTTCAGGCTCCACTGCTTATCGCGGAAATATTTTTTGATCTCGCCCAGAATCGTAGGCGTGGCAAAGGAGCTGAACTCAAAACCCTTGTCCGGATCAAACCGCTCTACGGCAGATACCAGCGCCAAAGCACCGACCTGGTAGAGATCGTCGTATTCCACACCTTTTCCTAGATATTTACGTATGAGAATGTCCACCATATACAAGTGTTTTTCCACGATTTCATTACGTAGCTCTATGCTGGGATTATTCTTGTATTCGATAAACAAATCCTGTTCCATCATAAAACTTTCACCATTTTAATGGACTTGCGTCCGTCTTCTTCTTTACCAAACACGACCTCGTTCATCAGGGACTGTATGACGAAGATCCCCAGGTCCCCTTCCTTCGGGCAATTCTGGCAGGGCTTCGCCAGTTTCTGCAGGCTGTGTGTATCGCAGTCGTCTTTTACGACGATCTCTATCTTTCCTTTTTCCACGCTGCATTTTAACTCATATTTATCAGAGTATCCGTCAAAACCGTGGCAGGACACGTTCTTGCAGGCTTCAGAGACCGCTGTTTTGATATCCTCGCAGGCGTCCAGATCGAAGCCGGCTGTAGTTGCGATAGAGCCGATGGCAAGACGCACCATGGTCAGATATTCCGGTTTTCCCGGTACGATAAACTGTAATTGATCCATATATTGTCACTCCCTTATTATAAAACAATAAAAAAAACCTGCACCGGCATCTCCACAGAAAGATCCATGGAGATATCCGTACAGGTCTAGTATATAACAACTGTCGCTTTTTTTAAAGAGTCAACTGCTCGTTCGTTTCCTCTTTTTTCGTCGTCTTTTTCTTTTTTGCCGGTTCCGATTCCTCTTCGTCTTTGTTTTTGATCACCTTTGCCATGGCGACGATCTTAGCGTCGTCTCCCACCTTCATGATCTTGACGCCTTGGGTCGCTCTGCCCAGCTTGGAGACCTCACCGGCCCTGATTCTGATGATGATGCCGTCTGAATTGATCATCATCACCTCATCGTTTTCGTCCACGACCATAGCACCGATCAGGGCGCCGGTCTTCTTGAACTTGGCTTTGTCATAGGTCAGCAGACCCTTGCCGCCTCTCACCTGAAGCTTATAGTCCTTCACCGGCGTTCTCTTGCCGTAGCCGTTTTCCGTCACTACCAGCAGTTCCTGGCCCGGTTCCACCAGTTCCATGGCGACTACTTCGTCGTCCTTCTCCAGTTTGATCGCCCGGACGCCTCCTGCGATTCTTCCCATGCTTCTCACGTCCTCCTCGCTGAAGCAGATGCACTTGCCCTGCCTGGTCACGATAATGACGTTGTTCTTTCCCGTCGTCTGTTTGATGTCGATCAGCTGATCGTCATCCTTCAGATTGATGGCGATGAGACCGGTTTTCCTCTGGGTATCGAACTGGGAAAGCGGCGTTTTCTTGATGGTTCCGTGCTTGGTCACGGCGATCAGATACTTGTCATCGGAAAATTCCTTGACCGGAATTACCGCAGTGATGCGCTCTTTCTGCATCAGATTCAGGAAGTTGACCGCAGGCGTTCCTTTGGCCGTTCTGGCAGCCTCCGGAATTTCAAAGGCCTTGATCTTATGCGCTTTTCCCGTATTGGTAAAGAACATCAGATAATCGTGGGTGGAGGTCATGATCAGATCCTTGACAAAGTCGTTTTCTCTGGTCGTGATGCCTGTGATGCCTTTGCCGCCTCGTCTCTGCGCCTTATAGGTGTTCGCCGGAACCCGTTTGATATATCCGAGATGGGTCAGGGTAACGGCCACGTTTTCTTCTGCCACCAGGTCCTCATCGTCAAAATCATCCACATCGGCGACGATTTTCGTCCTCCTCTTGTCTCCGTATTTTGCCTTGATCTCAAGGAGCTCGTCTTTGATTACGCCCATCAAAAGCTTCTCGTCTGCCAACAGAGAATGGTAATAGGCGATCTTTTCCATCAGCTCCGCGTATTCCTTTTCGATCTTCTCCCGTTCCAAACCCTGCAGTCGAGCCAGTCTCATGTCGAGAATGGCCTGTGCCTGGATTTCGGAGAGTCCGAACCGCTCCATCAGTCTTTCCTTCGCATCGTTGTACGCGTTTCTGATGATCTTGATGATCTCATCGATGTTATCCAAAGCGATACGCAAACCTTCCAGAATGTGAGCCCTCGCTTCCGCCTTTTTCAAGTCGAACTTGGTTCTCCTGGTCAGAACTTCCTTCTGGAACTTCAGATACTCGTCCAGAATCTCGTAGAGGCTGAGAACCCTCGGCTGCTTGTCTACCAGAGCGATCATGATCATGCTGTAACTGTCCTGCAGTTGGGTGTGCTTATACAGCCTGTTCAGCGTGATCTGCGGATTGGCGTCTCTCTTCAATTCGATGACGATGCGCATGCCGTTCCGGCTGGATTCGTCCCGGATTTCCGAAATGCCTTCCACTTTTTTTTCTTTCACCAGCTCCGCCATCTTCTCGATGAGTCTGGCTTTGTTGACCTGGAAAGGTATCTCGGTTACGATGATCTGGGACCTTCCCCTGGTGGTCTCTTCGATCTCACAGCAGGCTCTGACTTTGACTTTGCCGATTCCGGTCCGATAGGCTTCCCGGAGTCCCGCTTTTCCCAGGATCTGGGCGCCGGTAGGAAAGTCCGGCCCTTTGACGATTTTGATCAGATCTTCTACGGTAGCGTTCTCATCGTCGATGAGCTTTACCGTGGCGTCGATGACCTCTCCCAGATTGTGAGGAGGGATGGAAGTGGCCATGCCGACGGCAATGCCGTTGGATCCGTTGACCAAAAGGTTCGGGTAACGGCTGGGCAGCACGACAGGCTCCTTTTCTTCTCCGTCAAAATTGGGAATAAAGTCCACGGTGTCCTTTTCGATATCCCGGATCATCTGCAGGGAGAAAGGGGACATCCTGGCTTCTGTATAACGCATGGCTGCGGCACCGTCTCCGTCGACGGAGCCGAAGTTTCCGTGTCCGTCTACCAGCATGTATCTGGTGGAAAAATCCTGGGCCAGTCTCACCATGGCGTCATAGATCGAACTGTCTCCGTGAGGGTGATATTTACCCATAACCTCACCGACGATACGGGCCGATTTTTTATGGGGTTTGTCCGGCGTTACACCCAGCTGGCTCATGCCGTACAAAATTCTCCGATGTACCGGTTTCATGCCGTCTCTGACGTCAGGAAGGGCACGGCCCACGATGACGCTCATGGAGTAGTCGATGTAGGACTTCTTCATCTCTTTGGATATTTCGTGTTGCTCCAGTCTTGTATCTTCTAACAATGTACTCAATATTTTGCCCTCCTTCCTTAAATGTCAAGCTCGGCCAGCTGCGCGTTCTCTTCGATGAACTTCTTCCGAGGCGGAACCTTATCTCCCATAAGAATGGTGAAGATCTCATCGGCGGCAGCCGCATCGTCTATGGTGATTTGAATCAGAGTCCGGTTGTTGTAATCCATGGTCGTCTCCCAAAGCTGATGGAAATCCATTTCTCCCAGACCCTTATATCTCTGAATGTCGATCTTGCCGGCCTTTCCGTCGCTGCTCATACTGTTGATCAGCTTTTCCTGCTCGATCTCGCTGTAGGTGTAGTGTACTTCCTTGTTTCTCTTGGTCATGAAGAGCGGCGGTTTAGCGGCGTAAACATAGCCTCCTTCAATCAGCGGCGTCATGTACCGGAAGAAGAAGGTCAACAGCAACGTTCTGATATGGGCGCCGTCTACATCGGCATCTGTCATGATGATGATCTTATGATATCTCAGCTTGGAGATATCAAACTCGTTTCCGATGCCGCAGCCGAAAGCCGTTATCATGTTTTTGATCTCGTCAGAGTTTAAGATTCTATCCAGTCTGGCCTTTTCCACATTGAGAATCTTGCCTCTCAGCGGCAGCACGGCCTGTCTCAGCCGGTCCCGTCCCTGTTTGGCACTGCCTCCTGCAGAGTCTCCCTCTACCAGGAAGATCTCTGACAAAGCAGGATCTTTTTCGGAGCAGTCAGACAGCTTGCCCGGCAGGGTGATGCTGTCCAGGACGCTCTTCCTTCTGACCACCTCTCTGGCCTTTCTGGCAGCTTCTCTGGCATGGGCTGCCTTCTGGCATTTGTCCAGAATGACCTTGGCCTGGGCAGGATTTTCCTCCAGAAAAGCCGTCAGGTTTTCGCTGGTGGAGGTTTCGACAAAACCTCTCATCTCCGTGTTGCCCAGCTTTGTCTTGGTCTGGCCTTCAAACTGCGGTGCGGTCAGCTTGACGGAAACGATGGCAGTCAAACCTTCTCTGACGTCTTCGCCCGCCAGAGAACCGTCTTTCTCTTTTAATATATTGTTTTTCTTTCCGTAATCATTGAAGACCCTTGTCAGGGCTGATTTAAAGCCGGCCATGTGGGTGCCGCCCTCTGTAGTATTGATGTTGTTGGCATAGGAGAGGATCAATTCATTATACCGATCGGTATACTGCATGGCGACTTCCATCTCCATATCCTTTTTTGACACCTCAAAGTAGATGACCTCATCGTGGAGAGGATCTTTGTTGTTATTGAGATATTTTACGAATTCAATGAGCCCTCCTTCGTAGTGGAAGATCTCCTTCTTCTTTTTCCCTTCTCTTTCGTCGGTCAGGGTGATCCTGATGCCTTTGTTCAGAAAGGCCATCTCCCGCAGACGCTGCTTCAGCGTATCATATTCAAACTCTGTGGTCTCGGTGAAGATCTCCGGGTCAGGCCAGAAGATGGTCTTGGAACCGGTCTTCTTGGCGTCTCCTACGATGGTCAGAGGCGTAACCGTCTTGCCTCTCTCGTATTCCTGCCGGTAGATATGTCCGTTTCTCTTTACTTCCACTTCCATTTTGGAGGAAAGGGCGTTTACCACCGACGCACCTACGCCGTGGAGACCGCCGGATACCTTGTATCCTCCGCCCCCGAACTTACCGCCGGCGTGAAGGACCGTATGGATGACTTCTACAGCTGGGATCCCCAGCTTCGGGTGCTTGTCCACCGGCATGCCTCTGCCGTCGTCCTCTACCATGATGGAATTGTCCTTCTGTATCGTAACATCTATCTTTTTACAATAGCCTGCCAACGCTTCGTCCACGCTATTGTCAACGACTTCATAAACCAGATGATGCAGACCTCTCGGGCCCGTGCTGCCGATATACATGCCCGGACGTTTTCGGACCGCTTCCAGTCCTTCCAGAACCTGTATCTGGGCGGCGTCGTACTGATTTTGATTCTTTTCTTCTTTGCTCATAGTACACCACCTTTTTCATAAATTTGCCTTCTTACATACCCTATCATTATACACCAAAATTGGAGTTTTGGCAACAAAATACCATTATTTTAAGTTTTTTCCCGTGTTACCATAAAAAATCCGCAGAATCTAAAATTAAGCACGAAAAAAACTATCAAAAATTGTCGACTCATACCCTACGATTTCTGATAGATTTTACGTTTCTATGATTTTTCCGTTTTCCACATAAATCTGCTTAGCACCGGGGAAGGAAGCCAACAGTTTTTCATCGATGTCCGTGGTGGTGATAAAAAGCTGATTTTCCTTCAGGGTTTTGATCAGATATTCCTGCCGCTGCAGGTCCAGCTCGCTCATCACATCGTCCAGCAGAAGGATAGCATCTTCCTCTGTCTCCTCTTTGATCAGGTTCAGCTCTGCCAGCTTCAGGGACAGGGCGCAGGTTCTCTGCTGTCCCTGGGAACCGAAGCTACGCATGTTGATGCCGCCTACGTAGAAGGAAAGGTCGTCCTTATGGGGTCCCCTGGTGGTGGTCCGATGGCGGCAGTCGTCCGGAAAGGCCCGCTTGATCTCGTCGTAGAAAAACCCTTCCAGCTGTTCTCTATCGTCGGTCAGCGCCACGTTGGGATTATATTCCAAGAACAGAGTCTCCCGGCCTGCCGTAATACTGCTGTGGATAGCGCCAGAGAATACGCTGATCTCTTTGATAAACCGGTCTCTCATCTCCATGATCCTGGCGCCGTACTTTGCCAGCTGCAGATCCCACAGATCCAGCATAGACGGGTCTATCCTCTCCTCCTTCAGATAGGCGTTTCTCTGCTGCAAGGTCTTTTTGTAGTTGGAAAGGCTGTCGTAGTACCGGGGCTGTATCTGGCAGAGCTCCCGGTCTATGAACCTTCTTCTCTTTTCAGGCTCGTCCTTGACGATCTTCAGATCCTCGGGAGAGAATATGACGATCAAAATGTTTTCCAAAAGCTGAGACGTCTTCTTGATGTTGACGCCGTCTTTTTTGACGGACTTTTTGGAATCCTTTTTTATCGTGATCTCTACTGACGTACCTGCGATCTCCTTCTCCGCTTCCACGCAGATCCTGGCGGCCTTTTGTCCAAACCGGACCAACTCGCTGTCCCTGTTGGTGCGAAAGGACCGGCCGATGGAAGTGATGTAGATGGCTTCCAGCAGGTTGGTCTTCCCCTGGGCGTTGTTGCCCAGAATCAGGTTTACGTTCTGATGAAAATCCATCTTTAGTCTCTCGTAATTTCTGAAATCCGTCAGTTCGATATGTTTGATATGCATCTTAATTTCCCGTAATCCTGACCGGCAGGATCAGATACTCGAAGGAATCTCCCTCCAGCGGCTCCACCAGGCAAGGCTTGATGCTGGCGTTGAAGTACATCAGGATCTCCTCATCGTCGATGGCCTTCATCACATCCAACACGTATTTGGCGTTGAATCCGATGTCCAGATCTTCTCCTTCCTTGGAAATCAAAATGTCTTCCTTTACGTTTCCTTCCTCTGATTTTGATGTGATGGTCAGGACGTTGTCTCTGACGGCGAACTTGATCAGGTTGTTCTTACCTTCCTTTGACAGGAGGGACGCTCTCTCGATGCTTTCCGTCAGATCGCTCTTGGATACCTTGACTTTGATGCTACTGTCAGAAGGCAGAACGTCTCTGTACTTGATGAACTCTCCGTCCAACAGGCGCAGGATCACCTTGACGCTTCCGATGGAAAAGATCGCATTTCTGTCATACAGCAGCATCTTTACGGTTTCCTGCTCTTCTGAAGCGTCGCTGAGAATCTTGTAAATCTCATTCATGATTTTTGCGGAGATGACTACGTTTTTCTCTTCCAGATTGACCATGGCTTTTCTGGATATGGCGAGTCTGTAGCCATCGATGGCAACCAGGTTGACGCTGTCGGACAGCATCTCGATCAAAATGCCTGTGAGAACGCCTTTGGATTCGTCTACGCTGGCAGCAAAGGAAGTCTTTCTGATCATTTCTTTTAATATATTTTTTTCAAAGATGATGGCCTGCTCATCGTCGACGACAGTTTCTACGGCAGGAAATTCGTCGGCCGGCATACCTATGATGCTGAACTGGGAGTTCAGACACTTTATAGTGACGCTTCCGTTTTCCACCTCTATGGCCACTTCGGCGTTAGGCAATTTTCTGATGATATCGCTGAAAAGCTTGGCCTGTACCACAATGGATCCGCGGTCGGTTTCTGATACGCTGATGGTTTCTTCTATAGTGATCTCGTGATCAGAAGCGACCATTCTCAACTTGCCTTCTTCCTTTACTTCCAGGAGAATGCCCTTCAGGATGGGAAGGGTTGAGCGATTGGTAACGGCTTTTGATACGATGTTCAGTGCTTTGGTCAGTACGATCTGGTCGCATTTAAATTTCATGTTAACCTCCAAAAAATCCTATCTTTTTCTTATCTTAAAGATAGTAGTAATAGTAGTAGGGGGTGTTGAAACTGTGGATAACTTTTCTGCCCCTTGGAATGGAATACTTTTTTTTGCTGGAAGATATGTGGATAACCTGTCTTTTTTATTCAGAGATTTCCTTCTTCAGGGTATCGACGATCTCCTTCAGCTGTTCGTCATTTTTCAGTCCGGCCTGGATTTTGTCACAGGCGTGCATGACCGTGGTATAGTGTCTTCCCCCGAAGAGATTTCCGATCTTCGGCAGGGAATAGTCTGTCAGCTCTCTGCACAGATACATGGCGATCTGTCTCGGATAGGCCACGCTGTTAGTCCGCTTGGAGCTTTCCATAGCCGTGACGTCGATGTGAAAGTAGCGACTGACGATGGTTTTGATCTTTTCAGGTGTCGGGCTGTTGCTGTTGTTTTGCAGGATATCCTTCAGGATTCTTCTGGCAAAGACTTTGTCCACCTTTTCATCCATCAGAGAGGAGAAGCCTACGATCCGGTCAAAGGCGCCTTCCAGCTCGCGGATGTTGTTCTTGATGCTTTCCGCAATGAGGCAGATGACCTCATACATGTCGTCGTTGACGTCGATGTTGGCGTTTTCCGCTTTTTTCATCAGAATGGCCACTCGCGTCTCGTAGTCGGCAGGTTGCAGGTCGGCGATCAGGTTCCACATGAACCGGGAACGCAGCCGCTCTTCCAACTTGACCAGCTTGTTGGGCGCGCGGTCGCTGGAAATGACGATCTGTTTGTTCAGGTCATAGAGGGTGTTGAAGGTGTGGAAGAATTCTTCCTGCATGGTGTCCTTGCCTTCGAGAAACTGTATGTCATCGATGAGCAGGACGTCTACCTTTCTGTATTTGTTCTTGAACTCTCTGACCTTATTTTCTCCCAAGGCTTTGATGAATTCGTTGGTGAACATCTCCGAGGACACATAGAGGACGTTGAGGTTGTCGTTGTGTTCCAGCAGGTAGATGCCGATGGCGTTCATCAAATGGGTTTTTCCCAGGCCGGAGCCTCCGTAGATGAACAGCGGGTTATAGGCCACAGACGGGGATTCCGCCACGGCGAGGGCTGCGGCCTGGGCATACTTGTTGCTGTTTCCCACAACAAAGTTGTCAAAGGTGTACTTCGGGTTGAAGATCTTCTGCTTGCGCAGCTTTGGATCCATGATCACCGGCTGTCTGGTCACCGGGCCCGCCTCTTCCTTCTGCTGGGCGTAGTCGGAAGTATGCTTGACCACTACCCGGTAGTCCTCATTGGTAGCGGTTTGGAAAGCGTTTTCTATCATTTCTATGTAACGGTCCTTCAGTACCTTGATGACGAATTCCTCGTCGGATTCCAGGTAAGCGATCTTCAGGTTCTTGTCCAGGGAATAGAGTTTGGTATTCTCAAACCAGGTACTGTAGCTGACAGGCGTCACATCCTTTTCTATGATTTCTAAAACTTGCTTCCAAATACTTTTCATAACTGCTCCTTCGTTTTTTCTCTCTTATTTTATTGTACAAAATAAGTTATCCATATACAAGTGTTAATTTTAAACCTTGAAAAATAAATTTTCCTCAAAGTTTTCCATATAATGTGGATAACTTTGTGCATATCTTTCATAATATACCTTTTTTGATCCTGACGTATCCTTTTTTTTGAAAAAAATCAACATTTATCCATAAGTCTATGATGAAATCATGACAAAAAGGTTGACAAGTTCTCTCAATAAAAGTATAATAGATAGGCATATGTGCATCCATTGGAATTTAGATGATGCATGGATTTTACATTAAGGAGGTAAAAAATCATGAAACAGACGTATCAGCCAAAGAAAAGACAGAGAATGAAAGAGCACGGCTTCAGAAAGAGAATGAGCACAAAGAATGGCAGAAATGTTCTGAAGAGAAGAAGAGCAAAGGGCAGAAAAAAATTAAGTGCTTAATTTTAAGATGCTGTTAAAATGCTAAAAAAAAACGTATTAAGAAGAAAAGCTGATTTTCAGGGAATCTACAACAGAGGAAACTCAGTTGGCGACCGATATGTCGTCCTCTTTTACAGGAAGAATCACCTTCCGTACAACAGGATGGCTTTCTTAGCCAGCAAAAAAGTCGGCAATAGTGTCAGTCGAAACAGAGCCAGAAGATTGATGAAGGAAAGCTACAGACTTACAGATTTTAAAATTCCTGATGGATACGATGTAGTGATTATAGCCAGAAACACTATTAAAGACGCGAAATGTGCAGAAGTTAAGAGATCCTTGGAGTCTGCCATCAGAAGAACCGGGGTAATGAAGAAAGAATGAAATACGTCAGCCATTTTTTTAAGATGATCATGATCTTTATGATTCGTATCTATCAGAAATGTATTTCACCTTTATTTCCGCCTACCTGCAGGTTCTACCCTACCTGTTCCACCTACTTCATTCAGGCTCTGCAGAAGTACGGTGTTTTTAAGGGTAGTTACTTAGGAATCAAACGAATTTTGAAGTGTCATCCGGGAAATCCCGGCGGATATGACCCTTTGAAATGACGGAGGAAATCGAATGGGAATATTAGCTAAACCTCTGGGATGGCTGCTCTCACTGCTCTACGGCGTAGTGGGAAATTACGGCGTCTCGGTCGTCATCATAACTGTTATCGTAAAGATGATCCTGTATCCTTTTTATAAGAAGCAGATCTTGTCTACTGCGGGTATGAGCGACATGCAGCCGAAGATCCAGGAGATCCAGAGGAAATACGCAAACGATAAAGAAACAATGAATGCCAAGATGGCAGAACTGTATCAGCAGGAGAACTTCAACCCGATGGGCGGATGTCTGCCGATGATCGTGCAGATGATCATCATCATGGGTCTCTTTGCTTTGGTGAGAAATCCGATGATCTACCTGTCTGACGACAGCATGTACTTCGCGATTCACGAAAGCTTCCTGTGGATCAAGGACCTGAGCCAGCCTGACCTGTGGATCCTTCCGATCGCGGCGGGTGTAGCCACGTTCTTCTCCTTCTGGATGAACCAGCAATCCGGTTTAAATCCGCAGGCCGGCTCCAATATGATGACGAACATCATGAAGTACTTCTTCCCGATCATGATCGTATGGCTCGCCAGATCTTATCCGTCTGCATTGGCGATCTATTGGTTCATGAGCCAGTTCATTCAGATTTTCTTTAACTTGCGTTTTAATGCACTTAGGAAAGCTCTGAAGGAGAAGAATAAACCAAATAAGAAGAAAAAAAAGTAGGAGCTATTGGAGGAATATAAACATGGATGTTTCTGAAAAATGGGGAACCGACGTGGAGACTGCTGTCAATCTCGCACTGGCGGATCTCAAATTGACGAGAGACGAAGTTGAAGTGACTGTGCTGGAAGAGCCTTCGAGAGGATTCTTCGGCATCGGTTCTAAGCTTGCTTTAGTCAGAGTCGAAAAAAAGAAACCAGAACCTGCGCCGGAACCAAAACCAGAGCCAAAGCCTGAACCGGTAAAGGAAGAAATAAAGAAAGAAAAAGAAGAAAGTAAGGTTGCCAAGTCCGAAGCGAAGGAGAAAAATCCGGAGGCGAAGAAGGGGCAGAGAAATGAAAGAAGAGGAGAAAGAAGATCCGAGAAAAGAGAGAAGCAGAAGGAAAAAGAAGCGGCTCCTAAATTCTCTCTGGAAGCTGAATTCACCGATTTGGAACCTGCGCCTGAGCATCCTGCCGTCGCTTTCCTCGCGGAAGTGACAGAACAGATGGGGCTGGAAATCAAGATTTCAGCCAAGGCCAACGCGGAAAACGTATTTGTCAATATTTCCGGCAAGGATTCCGGTACTGTGATCGGAAAGAGAGGACAGACGCTGGACGCCATTCAGTATCTGACCAGTCTCGTCGTAAATAAGGACAATGAGAAGTATACCAGAGTTGTCGTCGACGCCGAGAATTATCGCGCCAAGAGAGAGAAGACTCTGGAAAAGCTGGCCAACCGGCTTGCAGATAAAGTCGTAAAAACAAAGAGAAGTGTAAGACTTGAGCCAATGAATCCTTATGAACGTAAGGTGATTCACGCGACCCTTCAGAGCAATTCCAGGGTCACGACCAGAAGCGAGGGACAGGACCCTTACAGAAGAGTTATCATAGAGCTGAAGTAATTTTAAAGCGAAGCCCAGTTCCCGGCAAGCCTGCTTGCCGGGAACGAAGCGGACGCTTGCAGCAAACGCGGGTGACATCCGGTGTTTGTTATGCCCGCATAGGAAGCGGGCTTTTATTGTTTACAATCAATTGCTTATAATGAAGTTTGGGGAGACCGTCATGGAAGATACGATTGCTGCAATTGCAACCCCTCCCGGCGAAGGAGGAATCGGAATCATCAGGATCAGTGGTGAGCGGGCAAAGGAAGTCATGGAACGGGTATTTGTTCCCGCCAACGGAAAGCCTGTGGAAAGCCGGAGAATGACATACGGAACTGTCGTCGATCCTGAGGACGGCCGGAAGATAGACGAGGTACTCTGCGTCTATATGATGGGACCTAAGACCTATACGGTGGAGGACGTGGTTGAAATCAACTGCCACGGCGGCATGATCCCGCTGAGACAGACCCTGCAGCTGGTCCTGCGGCAGGGAGTGAGAATGGCTGACCCTGGGGAATTTACGAAACGCGCCTTTTTAAACGGGAGGCTGGATCTGACCCAGGCTGAGGCCGTCATTGATCTGATACGGGCAAAGACGGACAAGACCTTTGACGTGGCTATGTCCCAGCTGGACGGACATTTTTCCGAGAGGATCAGGAGCATCAGAAAAGAACTTGTCGATGTTTTGGTGAATATCGCGGTCAATATAGATTATCCCGATGAGGATATAGAGGAGATCACCTATGATAAGCTGGAGGCAGACCTGAAGCAGGTACAGAACGGTATAGAGACCCTGCTTTCCAGCGCTTCAACCGGCCGTATTCTGCAGGACGGCCTCGCCGTTGCCATCATCGGTAAGCCCAATGTGGGAAAGTCGTCTCTGATGAACAGCCTTCTGGGTGACGCCAGGGCCATCGTTACCGATATACCGGGCACCACCAGAGATACCATAGAGGAGCATTTGAGCATCAAAGGGATACCGGTCCGGCTGACCGATACGGCGGGCATCCGCCATACCGACGACGTGATTGAAAAGATTGGTATCGAGAGATCAAAAGCATCCTTTAACCAGGCGGATCTGGTCATTTTCATTCTGGATTCCAGCAGGCCGCTGGAAGAAGAAGATCGGGAGATCATGGAACTGATTCATCCGGAAAAGACCATCGTCGTCTTCAATAAGATCGATCTGCAGCCGGTTCTTCACAGGTCCGAGATAGAGGATCTGCTGCCGGGCGTCTGCATCATCGAGACGTCTATGGAAACCCGGGACGGAATCTCTTTGATCGAGGATCAGGTGGTATCCATGGTATACGGCGGAAGGGTCAGCCAGAGCGAAAGCGTCATGGTGACCAGCGCCCGGCATCAGGATCTTCTGGAAAAGGCGCTGCTGTCGGCAAAGGACGGCATGTCCATGACGGCGCGAAAAGAAGCACTGGAATTGATCGAGATCGACGTCAACAGCTGTTATGAACGGCTCGGGGAGATCATCGGAGAAACCGTGCAGGACGATATCATCAACGAAGTATTTTCACGATTTTGCTTAGGAAAGTAGGGAGACGTATGGAACATATTTTAATGGGTGAATATGACATCATCGTGGTAGGCGCGGGCCATGCCGGCTGCGAAGCGGCTCTGGCGGCGGCCAGGATGGGAAATAAGACGCTGCTCTTTTCCATCAATCTGGAAGCCATCGCCATGATGCCCTGCAATCCTTCCATCGGAGGAACCGGCAAAGGACATCTGGTCCGGGAAATCGACGCCTTGGGCGGCGAGATGGGAAAGAACATCGACAAGACCTTCATCCAAAGCAGAATGCTGAACACGGCAAAGGGACCGGCGGTTCATTCTCTGCGGGCCCAGGCCGATAAGCACAAATACCATACGGAGATGAAGAAGACCATTGAAAAACAGCCGAACCTGGATATGAAGCAGGCGGAAGTGGTGGATCTGGTCGTCGAGGACGGGCAGGTCCGCGGCGTTGTGACCATGACCCACGCCTGGTATAAGGCGAAAGCTGTGATTCTGGCTACCGGAACCTTTCTCCGGGGCAAGATCTTCATCGGAGACAGCTGTTTTTCCAGCGGCCCCAACGGTCTTGCGCCGTCGGTGCAGCTGGCGGATAATCTGCGGAAGCACGGTATGAAGCTGCGGAGATTTAAGACGGGAACGCCGGCGAGGGCGTTGGCGTCTACTTTTGATTACAGTAAAATGTCAGAACAAAAGGGTGATAATAAAATAGTACCTTTTTCTTTTATGAATGATAGATTAGAAAAGGATCAGATTTCTTGTTGGTTAACCTATACAAATGAAGAAACACATACAGTGATAAGAAACAATTTTCATAGATCTGCATTGTTTGGAGGACAAATAGAAGGAATAGGACCAAGATATTGCCCATCTATCGAAGATAAAGTAAATAGATTCGCTGATAAAAAGAGACATCAATTATTTGTAGAACCAGAAGGACTTGATACTGAGGAAATGTATATCCAAGGTATGTCGTCAAGTTTACCCGAAGATGTGCAATTAGAATTTTATCATACTATACCAGGACTTGAAAATATCGTTATCACACGACCTGCTTACGCTATAGAGTATGATTGCATAGATCCGTTGGATCTGAAAACGAATTTAGAAAACAGGTATATTAAGAATTTATTTTGTGCGGGACAGTTTAACGGAAGTTCCGGATATGAAGAAGCGGCGGCCCAGGGATTGATGGCGGGAATCAACGCTTCTCTGTTAATAAATGGAAAAGAACCGTTTGTTCTGGACAGAAGTGAGGCTTATATTGGCGTTCTCATCGACGATCTGGTCACAAAAGGTACGAATGAGCCTTACAGAATTATGACCAGCAGAGCGGAATATAGGCTGGTTCTGAGGCAAGATAACGCAGACATGCGCTTAACGGAAAAATCTTACAGGATTGGACTGGCTGATCAGGAAAGATATGATAGGTTTCTCGCCAAGAAGGAGCGGGTGGAAGCAGAAAAGAAAAGACTGGAAAATACCTATGTTTATCCAGGGGAGGCCAACGAATATCTGGAGAGCATCGGCAGTGCGCCGCTGCAGAACAGGGCGACCCTGGCCGAGCTGCTAAAGAGACCCGAGGTAACCTACGAAAATCTTCAGGCCATAGACCAGGAGCGGGGACAGTTGTCCTCCCACGAGGAAAATCAGCTGGAGGTGCAGATCAAGTACGCCGGTTACATCACCAAGCAGCTGGCTCAGATCGAGCGCTTCAAGAAGCTGGAAACCAAGCAGCTGGATGAGGATCTGGATTACAGTGCCATCGAAGGCCTGCGCATCGAAGCCATGCAGAAGCTGAACCAGATACGTCCCCGTTCCATGGGCCAGGCGTCGCGGATTTCCGGCGTTTCACCGGCGGATATCAACGTCTTGATGATCTATCTGGAAAAGACAAGGAGAAAGAAATAAGGCGGTTATATGGAACAGTTGAGAAATGCCTTCGCGCAGATGGAAATACCCCTGAGCCGGAAGATGGAGGAGCAGTTTGCTTCCTATATGCGAGGTGTCCTGCAGTGGAATGAGAAGATCAATCTGACGGCCATTACCGACGAAACCGATTTTATACAGAAGCACTTTGTAGACTCGGTACTCTGCGCGCCCTTTGATGAATACAGGAGGGCAGCAAAGATCATAGACGTGGGCACGGGCGCCGGATTTCCGGGCGTGCCGCTGGCCATTGTCAGCCCTGAAAAGGAATTTCTTCTGGCGGATTCCCTGAACAAGCGGCTGCGGGTCATCGACGCGCTGACCCAGGAGGCCGGCATAACCAATGTAATCACGGTGCACGGCAGGGCGGAGGAGCTGGCAAAGAACAAAGCCTACCGCCAGTCCTTTGATCTGTGCGTCAGCCGGGCCGTAGCGAACCTGGCGGTCCTGGCCGAGTACTGCCTGCCCTTTGTCAGAACCGGCGGATACCTGCTGGCCTACAAGGGACCTGACGCTGAGAAAGAAGTCAAGGAGGCGGCTAAAGCCATTCAGATCCTGGGCGGCAGGGTCGACAGGATACAGTCCGTGGACCTGGACGGCTACGCCCACAACATAGCGGTCATTGAAAAAATAAAGGAAACGCCCGCGAAATACCCGAGAAAGGCGGGAACACCTGCGAAGGAACCCATACGCTGACGAAGTGTGGGTTTTTTTGTCGAACGCTTTTTGTATCATTTCCCGGGAAAACATGGTATGATGGATAAAAAGGAGGGATACCATGTTACAGCGTAAAAGTGTGGAGCTGCCTATCAGCAGTGTGTGTACAAACCCGGAACAGCCGAGAAAGTTTTTCTCGGAGGAAGAGCTCTTTGATCTGAGAGATTCCATCGCGGAATACGGCGTTTTGCAGCCTATTTTAGTAAAAAAAGATAAAGATGGAACCTATTTTCTTATTGCCGGCGAGAGAAGACTGCGGGCCGCCAAGCTGGCGGGACTCAGCAGGATTCCGGCTCTGATCAAGGATTTTGATGAGAAGGACGCCGCTTTCATTTCCGTGGTGGAAAACGTGCAGCGGGAGGATCTCAGTTACATAGAGGAGGCTTATGCCTATAAGAAGCTGATCGATGATTTCGGTCTTACCCAGGGAGAGCTTGCGGCCAGGATCGGAAAACGCCAGTCCACGATTTCCAACAAGCTGCGCATCCTGACTCTGCCGCCGGATATCCAACAGCAGCTGGTTGACGCCCACCTGACCGAACGCCATGCGAGAGCGCTTTTGCGTGTGGACAAGCCGGAGATCAGAAAGAAGGTGCTGCAGAGAGTGATCCATCACAATCTTAACGTAAAGCAGACAGAAAAGCTTATCGACGAGTATCTGGCTAAGGAAGAAGCCTCCATGAGAAAGAAGAAAAGAATCGGATACATAAGCTATAAAATCTATATGAACACCATAAAGAAGGCCTTTGCTCAGATCCACGATATGGAAGAGAATGCGGAGTTTTATGAGGACGATAAAGGGGAATATATCGAGTTGAAAATCGTGATTCCGAAAAAACAGAGATGTTTCACGTGAAACATCTCTGTTTTTTTCGCAAAACGGGTGGTAAAATCCGAGGAGATACGATATAATAATAGTAGCAAGAATTATAGCAGGAGGCATAACATTGGGAAAAGCAATTGCGATTTTTAACCAAAAGGGCGGTGTAGGTAAAACAACCACCAATATCAATTTGGGTGCAAGTCTGGCAATGAGAGGTAAGAAAATACTGATGCTGGATATTGATCCGCAGGGAAATACCACCAGCGGCATCGGCATCTCTAAAAAGGATCTGCAATACACCGTTTATGATCTGCTCATAGAGGATAACTTTGACACGAAAAAGGCAATCATCAATACAGGAGTGGAAAACCTGGATATCATACCGGCCAGCGTGGATCTGGCAGGTGCGGAAATAGAGCTGGTGGAATTTGAAGGAAGAGAGGGAAGGCTCCGCAAGGCGATCGAGAAGGTAAAGGACGACTATGATTACGTGCTCATCGACTGTCCGCCGTCTCTCGGCCTGCTGACCATCAATTCTCTGACCGCTGTGGATAGTGTGCTGATTCCGATCCAATGTGAATTCTACGCCCTGGAGGGTGTGAGCCAGCTGGTCAGCACCATCGAACTGGTGAAGAAGAATCTCAACAAGAAGCTGGAAATAGAAGGCGTCATCCTCAGTATGTTTGACGGCAGAACCAATCTGTCCATTCAGGTGGTACAGGAGGTAAAAAAATACTTCGGCTCCAAGGTCTACTCCACGGTTATTCCAAGAAATATCCGTCTGGCGGAAGCACCCAGCTTTGGAATGGCTATCACCGAGTACGACCCGAAATCCAGAGGTGCGGAAGCATATAGAGATTTCGCAGAAGAATTTCTTGAATGGGAGGAGAATCGTTAATGGCAGGGAAAGCGAAGAACAGAGGATTGGGCAGGGGCCTGGACGCTCTCTTTGCGGATCAGGCCCCTGTGATACAGCCTGACAGAATGGACAGGGAAGAAGAGGAAGGCTTGCCGGCTAAAGGGAGAGACGCGGTTATATATATTGACATCAATGAAATAAAACCTAACGAAAATCAGCCGAGAAAAAACTTTGACGAGGAGAAGATCGGCGAGCTGGCCGACTCTATTAAAGAACACGGTATCATACAGCCCCTGGTCGTCAGGAAGAAAAAAAGGGGATATGAGATCGTCGCAGGAGAACGCAGGTGGAGAGCGGCGAGAAAAGCGGAATTGAGAGAGGTTCCCTGCCTGATCAGAGAATTTACCGATGAGGAGAATATGCTCATCGCCATCATAGAAAATATGCAGCGGGAGGATCTGAATCCGATAGAGGAAGCGGAAGGGCTGAACCAGATGATCAAAATCTACGGCCTGACGCAGGAGGAAGTATCCAGGAGCGTTAGCAAAAGCCGTCCGTATATCACAAACGCGCTCCGGCTTTTGAAGCTGCCTGTGGAAATCCAGCAGCTGGTGACAGAGGGAAAGCTGACTACGGGCCATGCCAGGGCGTTGATACCCATTCAGGATAAGGCTCTGCAGGCACGGCTGTGCAAAAGAATTATAGAGGAAGGCTTATCCGTAAGAAAGGTAGAAGAGCTGGTATCCGGCGCCGGCAAGGCGAAACGGAAACCCGCGAAAAAGACAAAAAGCGCCGATACGCTTCATGTGGAGCAGGAATTGAAAAGTCTGTTCGGTACCAAAGTCAGCATCCACCAAAAGGGGAAAAAGGGCAGCATCGAGCTGGAATACTACAGTACAGAAGAACTGAATCGATTGATAGAATTGTTGAAATCAGTGGAATAGCGAACATTGTTTCACATGAAACCATGCAAATCGGGATGCCCTTTTAGGAGCATCCTGTTTCTTTTCCGGCCAAAAGCCCAGCCGAGGGCAGGTGCGAAAGAGAAGCATACAGCGCGCGCGTAACGCGCGCATAAAATAATAAAGAAGAAAAGGATCGAAGTCGGTGGAAAAACACACACATAATAGCACACATAGAAGCACAGATAAAAGCATAGATCAGAAAAAGACTCACGAACGCGCCGTGCCCGGCAGGGCTTGCGGATCGTCCTCCAGCATGCCCCACAGCTCGTTTTTCGACAGAGCCTGCAGCCCGTCCTCCGGATCGTCGTGCGGCAACGGGTCCTCTGGCGCGTCCTTCGGCGGCTGCTTTGCCGTCCGGCTGGCGTCCCTAATGGATACCTGTATCAAAGAGATGAGGGCCACCGGAATAGAGCCATCGCGGCGGATCTTCGCAATCAAGGAAAACCGGCGGGCAAAGAAGCGGCTGGGATGCTGCAAGGTGGTGAAGGAGAGGGGCAGAACGGGATTTGTCATAGAAGTATCCTCCATCATGGAAAAATGCTCAGACGCAGACCTGAAGGACGTGATCTTTCACGAGCTGCTCCATACGTGCCCCGGCTGTCTCAATCACGGACAGAAGTGGAAATCGCTGGCTGACCGGATCAACCGGGCCTACGGCAGCCACATCAGAGTGAGAGCAGACAGCAGCCAGATACCGGGTCTGGCGAGGGAAGGGGAAGAACCTCAATATAAATATGAAATAGAGTGTGCCGCCTGCGGCGTCAGGTTCTATCGTATGCGCAGGAGCAGAGTCGTCGATCATCCGGAAGATTACAGATGCAGCAGGTGCGGCGGCAGGCTTCGGGTCAGGGATATGTCCGGCGTACCGGCGGGCAGGCATACCGGCCGGTAGGGCAGAAGAAGCGGCAATTCGCGAATACTTTGCAATCTAAGCAGAAATGTGGTATACTATTCTATTATTATCACAAAAACTACACCAATGAAGAACAGTTTCATGGTATATTTAAATACACCGCTGTTTGTGAATGAAGAGGATAAAAGAAGAGGATAAAAAATGTCAGAAACATTATTTGGGAAGCTGGTTTCATCCTATATTCCCCTTCCGATGTGCATCGTCAGCAGGAACGGAAAAGTCGTCCGGTCCAACGACCACATCAGTGAGGTTTTCATTTATGATGGAATCGAAAGCGCGGATTTTTTCGCTTTGACAGGGATCAAGGTTTCCGAGCTGTTTCAGGAGATCGGCTCCGACCAGTATCGTGTGCTGGAGCGGAACGGAAAACAGTTCCGCTTGATGATCAACCTTGAAGGAGAAGGGGAGGACGCCAACCTGCTGGTCTTCTTTGAAGATATCACAAATTTTGAAAAACTGAAGGAGCGGTACAACGACGAAAGGGTCTGCGTAGCCAAGATCAATATCGACAACTATGACGATCTGATCGCCAGCACCTCAGCAAGCAAGAGAATGCTGGTGTCCACGGAGGTAGATAAAGCCATACGCAAATGGGCCTCCAAATGCACAGGCTCCATCAACCAGCTCAACGAAGAGCGGTACATCATATACTTTCCGTACTCCTGCGTGCGGGGCATGATAGAAAGCAAGTTCGCCCTTTTGGACGAGGTGCGGCAGATCGAGACAGAGGCGGATTTT